>NZ_JAPSIW010000342.1 GCF_031178505.1 Streptomyces sp.
CGAGGTAGTCGCCGCCGTTGCCGGGGGAGACGGGCATCCGCAGGCCGAAGTCGTAGATCCAGGCCTTGCGGGCGCGGTCGGCGCCGCGCAGCTCGTACGGGCGCTCGTCGGTGACCTCGACGCCGAGGCGGTTGAGGACCGGGAGCACGGCGGACAGGGAGATCGGGTCGCCGACCTTGTAGACCTTGAAGCGGCGCTCGCCGGGCGCGGCGCCGACGGGCTCGTAGAGGGAGAGCGCGAAGTCCTTGCCGCTCTGGGCGAGGGCCTCGAGGTGGACGAGGTCGGAGACGGCGGCGCGCGGCGAGTGGTCGGCCTTGTAGCCCTCGGGGAAGGCGTTGCCGTAGCGGCGCAGCAGCTCGGCGGCGCGCTCCTCGCCGCACTCGGCGTTGAGGGCCTCGCCGAAGCCGTCGGACCACGAGCGGGCGGCGTCGACGAGCCGGGACTCGATGCGGTCGACGTCGGCGTCGGTGAGCTTGGCGAGTTCGGTGCCGGGCTCGACGCGGACGACGAAGTGGAGGCGGGAGAGGATCGACTCGGTGTTCCAGGCGGTGAAGTCGACGCTGGTGCCGCCGAGCTCCTCCTTGAGGATCTCGATGATCCGCAGCCGGACGCGCGTGGTGTAGCGGTCGCGCGGCAGGTAGACGAGGGCCGAGTAGTAGCGGCCGTACTCGTCCTGGCGCAGGTAGAGCCGCAGCCGGCGCCGCTCCTGGAGGTAGAGGACGCTGGTGACGATGGCCTGGAGCTGGTCGACCGGGGTCTGGAACAGCTCGTCGCGCGGGTACGTCTCCAGGATCTGGAGCAGGTCGCGCCCGTCGTGGCTGTTGGGCGAGAAGCCGGCACCGTCCAGGACCTCCTGGACCTTGCGCTTGACGACCGGGACGCGGCGGACGGACTCGGTGTAGGCGGCGGAGGAGAAGAGGCCGAGGAAGCGGCGCTCGCCGACGACGTTGCCGTTGGCGTCGAACTTCTTCACGCCGATGTAGTCGAGGTACGAGGGGCGGTGCACGGTCGCCCGGCTGTTCGCCTTGGTCAGGATGAGCAGCTTGTGCTCGCGCGCCTTGGCGCGGGCGTCGGCGGGCAGCCGGCTGAAGGACGGCGAGACGGGGTGGGCGTGGTGGCCCTGGTCGTCGCCGCTGTGGTGCGGGTCGGAGCGCAGGATGCCGAGGCCGGTGCCGGGCACGGCGGCCAGGGCGTCGCCGTCGACCAGCTCGTACTCGCGGTAGCCGAGGAAGGTGAAGTGGTCGTCGGCGAGCCAGCGCAGCAGCTCGCGGGCCTCCTCCACCTCGGTGGGACGCAGGTCCGAGGCGGTGGGCTCGTCGGGCAGGCCGTCGGCGATGCGCAGCGCGGCGTCGCGCATCTTCTCCCAGTCCTCGACGGTCTCGCGGACGTCGGAGAGGACGCGCAGCAGGTCGGCGGTGATCTGCTTGAGGTCGGCGCGGTCGGTCTCGCGGTCGATCTCGACGTGGATCCAGGACTCGGTGAGCACGTCGTGGGGGCGCTCGGCGGGCTCGGCGGTCAGGACCTCGATGAGGCGGCCGGTGACGTCACGGCGGACGAGGACCTGCGGGTGGATCACGACGTGGATGCCGCGTCCCTGGCGGGACAGCTCGTTGGTGACGGAGTCGACGAGGAAGGGCATGTCGTCGGTGACGACCTCGACGACGGAGTGGCTGCTGGTCCAGCCGTTCTCCTCCACCGTCGGGGTGTGCACGCGGACGCTGGCCGTGCCCTGGGGCCGGGTCTCGGCGAGCCGGTAGTGCGAGAGCGCGGCGCCGAAGACGTCCACCGGGTCACGGTCGGTGAGGTCCTCGGGCGCGGTGTGCAGGTAGTAGCGCTGGAGGTAGTCGAGCACGGTGTCCCGGTCCGGGCGCTCCCCGTTCTCGGAGCCCGTCGGAAGTCGCCCCCCGACCGGGCTGTGCTCAGCTACCCGAGCGGCCCTTTCGAGCAGCTCGGCCTTGGCTTCGTCCAGCTTGGTCTGCATGTCCTCTGACTCCTGGTCGCGCGCCGTTGCGTGACGTCGGTGGAAGGAAGGGCACAACGCCTCGACGCGGTGATTCCGGTCGGTGTCGACGGTATGCCCGATGAGAGATGCCCGGGTCGTTATCGGCCATACGAGGCGGCCCGCCCGGACGGAAAGGATCGGCGAACGCACGGGCGGCCCGGCCGCTTCCGCGGGCCGGGCGGCAGCCGGGGGCTGCGTTGCCCCCTCGGCGTATCGCGCTGATCACGGGAAAAGCCTATCGCTCCCGCCCCCCGGATCGTCATGAGCCGTATGTGTACAAAAGTGCGAGGGGAAGTTTGACGTTCTGGACAGCGACACAGGGTGGTCTTGGCAGGACGGGCCGCACGCGGGAGCGTGGACCGAGCACGAGGAACGGCCGGGAGCCGGGACCGCGGCGCGGAAACCGGGCACGGCCGGCCGACCAACGGAGATCCGGGAGACGCCATGGCGAAGATCTTGATCGTGACCGGGGACGCGGCGGAGTCGCTGGAGGTGCTGTACCCGTACCAGCGGTTGCTGGAGGAGGGGTACGAGGTCGACATCGCGGCCCCGTCCCGCAAGCGGCTCCGGTTCGTGGTGCACGACTTCGAGCCGGGCTTCGACACCTACACGGAGAAGCCGGGCTACACCTGGCCGGCGGACCTGGCGTTCTCGGAGGTGGATCCGAGCGCGTACGTGGCCGTGGTGATCCCGGGCGGCCGGGCGCCGGAGTACCTGCGCAACGACCCGGAGCTGCGGAAGATCCTGAAGTCGTTCTTCGACGCGGACAAGCCGGTGGCGCAGATCTGTCACGGCCCTCTCCTGACGGCTGCGGTGGGCGGCCTGGAGGGCCGCCGGGTCACCGCGTACCCGGCTCTGGAGCTGGACATGCAGGCGGCCGGGGCGGCGTTCCGCGACACGGAGGCCGTGGTGGACGGCCTGCTGGTCTCCTCCCGCGCCTGGCCGGACCATCCGGTGTGGATGCGCGAGTTCCTGAAGGTGCTGCGCACGAGGGGCTGAGGGGCGCCGCCGTCTCAGACCAGCTCCTCCGCCACGGCCACGGCCTCCTCCAGGGAGTCGACCACCGGCACGCCCACCCGCTCCAGGGAGGCCCGGCTGTGCGAGCCGCCGGTGAACAGCACGGCCTTCGCGCCCACGTGCGCCGCCGCGTACGCGTCGTCGGCGGCGTCCCCGATGACGACGACCCGCTCCGCCGGGACGTCACGCAGCGCCGTCAGGTGGCGCACCATGTGTCCGGCCTTGCCGTCCGTGGACCGGTCGGTCCGCCCGTCCACGCGGACGAACCGCTCGGCGATCCCGTGCCGGCGGACGAGCGGCAGAAGGTCGGTGTGCGGCGCGAGCGAGAGCAGCGACTGCGTGAGGCCGGAGGCCTGGCGCGCGGCGAGCAGCTCGGCGGCGCCGGGCGTGAGCACGCACGCCTCGGCCCGCTGCCAGTAGTGGCGGTGGAAGACCCCGTCCATGACGGTCCACTCGTCGTCGGTGGGCAGCCGCCCCATGAGCCGTTCGTAGAACTTCGGCACCGGCACCGTGTACAGCTCGCGGTACCGCTCCAGCGTGATCGGCTCCAGGCCGAGCTCCGCGAAGGCGGCGTTGGTCGCGTCGATGACCGCGCCGATGTCGTCGAGCAGCGTGCCGTTCCAGTCCCAGACCAGGTGCGTGCCCCGGCCCTTACCGTGCTTCCCCATGGGAAGACGGTACCGGGCGCCACCGACAGCGGGGAGGGCGCCGGTACGGAGGGCTTCGCGGGCCGCCGCGGCCCTCAGCCCAGCAGGCCGGGAATCTCCTGCACCCCGAACCACAGCAGCTCGTGGTCCTCGGCCCCGTCCACGACGAACTGGGCGTCGTCGTCGCCGAGGTCCGCCGCGCCGAGCGCGGCCGCCGCGGCGGTGACGTCGGCCTGCGCGTCGTCCGCGTCCGCGTGCACCGCCGCCGCCTTGGAGAGCGGGACGGATCCGGCGATGCGGACCTCACCGATGGAGCCGGCGTCGAGTCCCCGGTCGGGGTCGACCGCCGCTTCCCTGTCGGCCACGTCGACGGCGACGACGATCCGGCGCCGGGGCGCCCCGGGGTCTCCGGCGAGGAGGCGCAGGGAGGCGGCGGCGGCCCGGTTGAGCGCCGCGTACTCCAGCTCCTCGATGTCGTCGGAGACGTACCACTCGCGCAGGGCGGGAGTGACGGCGTAGGCGGTCAGCGGGCCGGGGCCCAGCTCGCCCGCCTTGTGCGCCTGTGCGAGACCGGGGAGGGTCAGGGGGACGTACACGCGCATGGCTGGCCGCTTTCGTAGTCGGAGTGGCCCTCAGGATACGTGCGGAGTCCCCCTTCGGGGTGGGCGGCCGGGGGGCCGCACCGTCCACCCGGGGAACGGCCGCTCGAACCCCCTGGACGTGATCTCCTCCCGATTCACCCTGATAGGCGAATCACTCTCCGGAGTCGTCGGGTGACGCCCGGCACTTGCCGCCGGTCCGGGCCCGCCCGTACAAGATCCCCAACGGAAGTTACCGACCGGTACTCCACCGTTGCGCCAGGAGGGGATCGCCATGACCACCACGCTCGCCACCACGCCGCCCGCCGAGCCCGCGACCGCCGTACGGCCCGCCCCCGGGCCCGCCCCACGAACGGCCGGGGCAACCGACGCCCCCGCCAGGCCCGCCCCTGCCCCGGTCTCCCGCCCCACCGGCCCACAGGCCACCTCGCGTCCGGTCACTCCCCGCACCCCCCGCCCCCGCACCGCGCCCGGCGGCCCGGCCGGCAGCCGGCCGCGCGGCGCCGCCGGCGTCCGGCCCGCCGTCCCGCACCGCACCCCGCCCCGCGCGCTGCCGCCGCACACCGTGTTCGCCGAGCGGCTGCTCGCCGTGCTCAGCGGCGAGCGCCCGGTCCACTGGATGCTCGGCCACACCGTCGGGGAGGGGTACGAACAACTGGTCCGCCTCGCCCCGGGCACCCCGCTGCGGTCGCTCGGCCCGCGTCCCGTCCTGCGCCGCTGCGCGATGCAGCTGGACGCCGGCCGGACCGCGATCGAGGCCTTCGCGAGCATCGCCACCGGCTCCCGCGTACGGGCCATGGCCTTCCGCCTCGAACGCGGCACCGACCACCGCTGGCGCTGCGCCGCCGTCGAACTCGACGGCCTCCGCCCGGCGGCCCGTGCCTGCGGCGCCGCCCGCCGGGCATGACGAAGGGGCCGGCCACCTTCCGGTGCCCGGCCCCTTCCGCGTCAGCCTCGGCGGCGCGTCACTTCTTGCGGCGGCGCCCGCCCGCGTTCTTCTGCGCCTTGCGCCGCTCGGCGCGGGTCATCCCGTCACCGGACTCCGCCCCGCCGTCGGTGGCGAAGTCACCCTCGATGACACCGCCCTCTCCGTCCACGGTGGGCGCGGAGAAGTGGAGCCGGTCGGGCCGCTGCGGGGCGTCGAGCCCCTTGGCGCGGATCTCGGGGCGCCCGGCACCGGCCGCCACCGCCTCCTGCTTGTCCAGCGACGGGGCGCCGGCCTGCACCGGCACCTCCTCGACCTGCTGCTCGACCTGGACCTCCAGGTTGAACAGGTAGCCGACGGACTCCTCCTTGATGCCCTCCATCATGGCGGTGAACATGTCGAAGCCCTCGCGCTGGTACTCGACCAGCGGGTCCTTCTGGGCCATGGCCCGCAGGCCGATGCCCTCCTGGAGGTAGTCCATCTCGTAGAGGTGCTCGCGCCACTTGCGGTCCAGGACGGACAGGACCACGCGCCGCTCCAGCTCACGCATGATCTCCGAGCCGAGCTGCTTCTCGCGCGCCTCGTACTGCTCGTGGATGTCGTTCTTGACCGCCTCGGCGATGAACTCGGCCGTGATGCCCGCCCGGTCGCCGGCCGCGTCCTCCAGCTCCTCCACGGTGACCTTCACCGGGTAGAGCTGCTTGAACGCGCTCCACAGCCGGTCGAGGTCCCACTCCTCCGCGAAGCCCTCGGCGGTCTCCTGGCGGATGTAGTCGTCGATCGTGTCGTCCATGAAGTGGCGGATCTGGTCGTGCAGGTCCTCGCCCTCCAGGACGCGCCGGCGCTCGCCGTAGATGACCTCGCGCTGCCGGTTGAGGACCTCGTCGTACTTCAGGACGTTCTTACGCGTCTCGAAGTTCTGGGTCTCGACCTGCGACTGGGCCGAGGCGATGGCGCGGGTGACCATCTTGTTCTCGATCGGCACGTCGTCCGGCACGTTGGCCATCGCCATCACGCGCTCCACCATCTGCGCCTTGAACAGACGCATCAGGTCGTCGCCGAGCGACAGGTAGAAGCGGGACTCGCCCGGGTCGCCCTGACGGCCGGAACGGCCGCGGAGCTGGTTGTCGATACGGCGCGACTCGTGGCGCTCGGTGCCGAGCACGTACAGCCCGCCCAGCGCCTTGACCTCCTCGAACTCCGCCTTCACGGCCTTCTCGGCGCGCTCCATGGCGGCGGGGAGGGCGGCGGCCCACTCCTCCACGTGCTCGACCGGGTCCAGGCCGGCCTGGCGCAGCTCGGCCTCGGCGAGGTCGTCCGGGTTGCCGCCGAGCTTGATGTCCGTACCGCGGCCGGCCATGTTGGTGGCGACGGTGACGGCACCGCGGCGGCCCGCCTGGGCGACGATGCTGGCCTCGCGCTCGTGGTGCTTGGCGTTGAGGACCTCGTGCGGGATGCCCCGCTTCGACAGCTGCTGCGAGAGGTACTCGGACTTCTCGACGGAGGTGGTGCCGACGAGGACCGGCTGGCCCTTCTCGTGCCGCTCCGCGATGTCGTCGACGACCGCGGCGAACTTGGCGACCTCGGTCCGGTAGATCAGGTCCGACTGGTCCTTGCGCTGCATCGGCTTGTTCGTCGGGATCGGGACGACGCCGAGCTTGTAGATCTGGTGGAACTCGGCGGCCTCGGTCATGGCCGTACCGGTCATGCCGGACAGCTTGTCGTAGAGGCGGAAGAAGTTCTGGAGGGTGATCGTGGCGAGCGTCTGGTTCTCGTCCTTGATCTGCACCCCCTCCTTGGCCTCGATCGCCTGGTGCATGCCCTCGTTGTAGCGGCGGCCGGCGAGGATACGGCCGGTGTGCTCGTCGACGATCATGACCTCGCCGTCGATGACGACGTAGTCCTTGTCCTTCTTGAACAGTTCCT
>NZ_JAPSIW010000343.1 GCF_031178505.1 Streptomyces sp.
GCGGCGCGCCCTTCACCGAGACCGTGCCCGACCCGAACCGGCTGCGCTGGGACCCGCTGCCCGCGCCGGCGCCGGGGACGGACTGGCTGGCCGGCCTGTGGACCCTCGGCGGCAACGGCGACGTGACGCAGCGCACCGGCATGGCCGTGCACCTCTACCACGCCAACGCCTCCATGGAGCGGGTCTTCGGCGACTCCGACGGCGAGCTGCTGATCGTCCCGGAGCACGGCGGCCTGCTGCTCCGCACCGAGCTCGGGCTGCTCGCCGCCCGCCCCGGCGAGGTCGCCCTGATCCCGCGCGGTGTCCGCTTCCGGGTGGAGCTGCTCGACGAGACGGCCCGCGGCTACGTCTGCGAGAACTACGGGGCCCCGTTCCAGCTGCCGGACCTCGGCCCCATCGGCGCCAACGGCCTGGCGAACGCCCGTGACTTCCGCGCCCCCGTCGCCGCCCACGAGGACGTCGAGGGCCCGGTCGAGGTGGTCAACAAGTACTGCGGCAACCTCTGGTCCGCGACGTACGACCACTCCCCGCTGGACGTCGTCGCCTGGCACGGCAACCACACCCCGTACGTCTACGACCTGCGGCGCTTCAACGTCATCGGGACGATCTCGTACGACCACCCGGACCCGTCGATCTTCACCGTCCTCACCTCCCCGTCCGACACCCCCGGCCTCGCCGGCGTGGACTTCGTGGTCTTCGCCCCCCGCTGGCTGGTCGGTGAGGACACCTTCCGCCCGCCGTACTTCCACCGCAACGTCATGAGCGAGTACATGGGCCTGATCGAGGGCGCGTACGACGCCAAGACCGCAGGCAAGGGGGGTTTCGTGCCCGGCGGCGGCTCGCTGCACAACATGATGTCGGCGCACGGCCCCGACCGGGAGACCTTCGACAAGGCGAGCGCCGCCGAGCTGAAGCCGCAGAAGATCGACGACGGCCTGGCCTTCATGTTCGAGACGCGCTGGCCGATCACCGCGACCGGTCAGGCGGCGAACGCCGACCACCTGCAGAAGGGCTACGACGGCGTATGGCAGGGTCTTGAGCGCCACTTCCGGTCGTAGTGTCGTCGTACGGAGAACGCCGTGACCGCCTTCGCCCCCGACTCCCTGGTCCTGAACCGCAAGCTTCCGCTGTGGTACCAGGTCTCGCAGTCCCTCCGCGCCTCGATACTGGGCCGTGCGCCGGACGCCTCGCTGCGGCTGCCCACCGAGGAGCAGCTCGCCGCGCACTACGGCGTCAGCGTGCTGACCATGCGGCAGGCGCTGAAGGAGCTGGAGGAGGAGGGGCTGATCAGCCGCCACCGGCGGCGCGGCACCTTCATCGAGCCCGGCGCGCGGCGCTCCACGCCGCGCCGCCTGCTCGGTTCGATCGACGCGATCGTGGCCCAGCAGTCGGGCGAGCGGACCACCGTGCTCGGGCACGGTGCCGAGCCGGTGCCCGGTGAGCTCGCCGAGCACTTCCCGGGCGTGCCGGAGGTCGTCACGTACCGGCGGCTGCGCGCGGACGGGGAGAGCGGCGAGCCCACCAACTGGGCGGAGAACGCGGTCCTTCCGGAGCTGGCGGCCGCGATCGACCCGGTGGATCTGGAGCGGTGGCCGATGACGAAGGTCCTGCGGGACGTGGTCGGGGTGCGGATCAGCCGGATCACGGACACGGTGGAGGCCCGCCTGGCCGACCCGGAGACGGCCGGTCTGCTCCGGGTCCCGCTGCTCTCGCCGATCCTGCACTACACCGGCGTGACCTACGACGGAGACGGCCGGGTGGTCGACGTGGCGCGCATCCGCTACCGCGGCGACCGCTTCTCCTTCACGGTCACGGTGGAGGCCGACTAGGTCGCGTCCGGGGCCCTCGGGCCCGAAGGCCGCGGCGCCGGGAGCCCTCGCCCGGGCAGGCTGGAGCCCGCCCGGCGGGGGTCGTTAGCATGCGGGGCGTGACGCAAGCCCCGGGTCCGGACGAAGCGCCCCTGCTGGACGAGCTGATGCCCTGGTCCGTCGCGCCGCTCCGGTTCGGGCGGTCCTGGATCTCGGCGCCGGACGCCCGCACGCTGCGGGCCCGCTGGGACCGGCTGGTGGCGGCCGGGGGCGCGGAGCGGGAGGCGCTCTTCCGGCCGAGCCGGGCGCGGACGCCGTCGAGCGCGGTGGCGGCGCTGCCCGGGCAGCGCACCGGCACGGCGCGGTTCGCGCGGGAGTCCGGGCCGTGCCCCGAGCCCGTGCGGGTCGCGCGCGGGCCTTTCGACGAACAGTGGCTGCTCCCCGACCACCGGCTGATCGACGTGGCGCGCCCCGAACTCTGGCGGGTCGCCGGCGCGCCCCAGGTCTTCGCCGTGGAGCAGGGGTACGTGCCCGGTGAGGCGGCGGGGCCGGCGCTGCTCGTGACGGCGGCGCTCCCGGAGGGCCGCTCCCCCGCCGGCCGGCCGGGCCGGATCCGGCCCCTGTTCCGCCGCCCCGGCGGCCGGGAGCCGAACCTCGCCCCCGGTCTGCTGCCCTTCCTGAGCGAGCGGTACGGCCGCGGGGTGGACGCCGCGGACTGGCTGGCGTGGACGCTCGCCGCCGCCTCGCCCTCGCCGGCCGGGTGCCGGGTGCCGCTGCCGGAGGACCCGGACGTCTGGTCGGCGGGCGTGCGGCTGGGCCGGGAGCTCGCCGACGTCCAGCTCGGCGGGGCGCTGAGCGGGGCGCGGCCCCGGCTGCCGGGTGGGCGGCGCCCCTATGTGCGGGCGGCGGTCCCGGCGCGCCCGGCGGATCTGTCGTACGACCCGGGCGCGGAGGTCCTCGGTGTCGGTGAGGGCCGGATCTCTCCCGTGCCGGTGGAGGCCTGGGAGTTCCGGGTGGGCGGTGTGCGGGTCCTGGAGCAGTGGTTCGAGCGGCGGACCGCGCCGGCCGAGCCGGGCACGCTGGAGGCCGTCGGTCCCGCGGCCTGGCCGCAGGAGTGGACCTCGGAGCTGCTGGGCCTCGTGACGGCGCTGGCCCTGCTGGGCGCGCGGGAGCCGGAGCGGGCGGCGTTCACCGCCGGGGGCGGCGGCCGGGCGGCCCTGACGGCGGCCGGGGTGCTCCCGGTGCCGGACCGGGCCCGCCGCCCCGCGTCCGTACTGGATCATCAGGAGGAGGGCCCGGAGGGGCAGTTCATGCTCCTGTGACGGGGGGCGCGAAGGACTCCAGGAGGCGGGCGATGGTCATGTCGAAGATCTCGTCCGGGTCGACGGGAACGGACGGCGCGGCGAGCAGCTCCGCCAGGTGCGGGTAGCGCCCGCCGGCGGCCTGCCGGGCGAGGTAGGCGGCGCGGACGGACTGTTCCTGCTCCTCGGTCCAGGGCAGCGAGCGGGCGCGTTCGGCGAGGGCCTGCTCGTTGACGACGGTGGCCATGACCGTGCCGTTGACCATGGCGATGAGCTGCATCTTCAGGCCGGGCTCGATGTCCAGGGGCGCGAGACAGCCGAGGCACCAGTCCAGGTAGCGCAGGGCGTTCGGGCTGAGGAAGTAGGCGGTGGTCATCACCCGGGCGAGCCAGGGGTGGCGGTACATCAGGGCGCGGGTCTGGTGGGCGAGCGCGGTCATGTCGGCACGCCAGTCGCCGCTCGGTTTCTCGGGCAGGTCGTACTCGCCGCTGACCGCGTCGACCATGAGCTCGTACAGGTCCTCCTTGCGGGGGACGTAGTTGTAGAGGGACATGGTGCCGCAGCCGAGTTCGGCGGCGACGCGGCGCATGGAGACCGCCTCCAGGCCGTCGGAGTCGGCGATGCGGACGGCGGCGTCCGCGATGTCACGCCGGGTGTAGGCCGGTCTGGGGCCTCGTCCTGCGCGCTCGGGGCGCGCCCAGATCACTTCGGGTTCGGCCGCTCGGCCCGCCATGGATCATCACCTCGCCTCCCATCGTAGTTACGTACACCGTACGTAGTGCGCTATGGTCACCCCATGACAACTACGTACGCTGTACTTAGTGAGGGCCTGGGCAAGCGGTACGGCGAGGTCCACGCCCTGCGCGGGCTCGATCTGGCCGTCCCCGAGGGCACGGTCTGCGCCGTCCTCGGGCCCAACGGCGCGGGGAAGACCACCGCCGTCCGCGTCCTCGCCACCCTGGTCCGCCCCGACGCGGGCACCGCCCGGGTCGCCGGGCACGACGTGGTCCGCGACCCGGGCGGGGTGCGCCGCCGGATCGCGGTCACCGGCCAGTACGCCTCCGTCGACGGCGATCTGACCGGCACGGAGAACCTGCGCCTCTTCGCCCGGCTGCTGCGCGTGCCGCCTGCCCGGGCCGACGAACTCCTGGAGGAGTTCGGGCTCACGGAGGCCGCCGGGCGGCCCGCCCGGACCTACTCGGGCGGCATGCGCCGCCGCCTCGACCTGGCGGCGAGCCTGCTGGCCCGGCCCGCGGTCCTCTTCCTCGACGAACCCACCACCGGGCTCGACCCGCACAGCCGGAACGGCATCTGGGACGCCGTCCGGCGGCTCGCGGCCGAGGGCACGACGGTGCTGCTGACCACCCAGTACCTGGAGGAGGCCGACCGTCTCGCCGACGACATCGTCCTCGTCGAGGACGGCCGGGCCGCCCACCGCGGCACCCCGGCCGCGCTCAAGTCCCTCATCGGCGGCTGGGCCGAGGTGGTCGTGGCCGGCCCCGGACCGCTCGACGCCGCTGCGGCCGTCCTCGACCGGCTCACCGGCAACGCCCCCGTCCTCGACGCCGAGCGGCGCACCGTCGGCGCGCTGACCACGGACCCCGCGCTCACCCTGCCCCGGATCGTCCGGGAGGTGGACGCGGCCGGCGTCCCGATCGTGGACGCCTCGCTGCGCCCGCCCACCCTGGACGAGGTGTTCCTGCGCCTCACCGGCCGGACGGAGGCGGCGGCATGACGACGCTCGCGTACGACGGCGCCGCGGTCCTCGGCCGCCACCTCCTGCGGATCCGGCACGCCCCGGCGATCACCGTCATGACGCAGACGATGCCGATCGTCTTCCTCCTCTTCTTCGGTTACGTGTTCGGCGGCGCGCTCGCCATGCCGGGCGCCGAGTACCGGTCCTACCTGGTGCCCGGCCTGCTCGTCGCCACGGCGGCGGGCGGCCTCATGACCGGCATGTTCCAGGCGGCGCAGGACGCCCACCGGGGCGTCATGGACCGCTTCCGGACACTGCCGATGAGCAGGGGCGCGGTGCCGCTCGGGCAGGCCCTCGCCGACCTGGTGGCGTGCGCGGCCGGCACGGTCCCGATGATCCTGGTCGGGCTCGCCATGGGCTGGCGGATCGAAGGGTCCGTGCCGGAGGCCCTGGCCGCCTTCGGACTGCTGCTGCTGTTCCGTTTCGCCATGACCTGGGTGGGCATCCTGCTCGGCCTGGCCTCACGGAGCGAGGAGGCGGCCGGCCAGCTCGGCAGCGCGACCTTCGTCCTGCCACTGCTGTCGAACGCGTACATCCCCACCGAGGGCATGCCGGACCACCTGCGCGCGGTGGCCGAGTGGAACCCGATCTCGGCGGTGACGACGGCGGTGCGCGTCCTCTTCGGCAACGCGCCCGTCCCGGCGGACGCCGCCTGGCCGGTGGCCCACCCCGTGGCCGGGGCGCTGCTCTGGTCCCTCGCCCTCGTCGCCGTCTTCGCCCCGCTCGCGGTACGGCGGTACAGCCGCGGCGGGTGAGCGACGGACCGGGCGGGCCGAGGCGCCCGGGGACGGGAGCGGGTACGGGGGCCGGGTGACAAGGGTGCCGCCGGCAGGGTAGGCAGGGCTGCCATGAGCACTCAGCCACTCCCCCTGGAGGGGATCACGGTCGTCGCCGTCGAGCAGGCCGTCGCCGCGCCCTTCGCCACCCGGCAGCTCGCCGACCTCGGGGCCCGGGTCGTCAAGATCGAGCGCCCCGACGGCGGTGACTTCGCCCGGGGGTACGACACGGCGGCCCGCGGCCTCGCCTCGCACTTCGTCTGGTGCAACCGCGGCAAGGAGTCGGTGGCGGTCGACCTGAAGGACCCGCGCGGCATGGACCTGGTACGGCGGATGGTGGCGGGCGCCGACGTCTTCGTGCAGAACCTGGCGCAGGGGGCGGCGGCCCGCCTCGGCCTGGACGCCGCGACGCTGTGTGCCGCGCACCCCTGGCTGATCGCGGTGGACGTCTCCGGATACGGCGCGGACGGCCCGTACGCCCGCAAACGCGCCTACGACATGCTCGTCCAGTGCGAGGCGGGCCTCGTCTCGGTGACCGGGACGCCCGAGCGGCCGGTGAAGTCCGGCATCCCGGCGGCCGACATCGCCGCGGGCATGTACGCCTTCTCGGGCATCCTCGCGGCGCTCGTCCGCCGGGGCACGACCGGCCGCGGCGGGCCCGTGGAGGTGTCGCTCCTGGACTCGCTCGCCGAGTGGATGGGGCACCCGCTGCACCACGGGATGCACGGGGGCACGGCCCCGGCGCGCACGGGGCTCGCCCACGCCGTGATCGCGCCCTACGACGCCTATCCGACGGCCGACGGCGGCATGGTGCTGCTGTCGGTGCAGAACGACCGCGAGTGGCGGCGGCTGGCCGAGCGGGTCCTCGGCCGTCCCGACCTCGCCGATGACCCGGCCTTCGCGACGAACGCGGCCCGGGTGGCGGGGCGCGCGGCGACGGACGCGGTGGTGGCACGGGCGCTGGCCCCGCTGACGGTGGAGGAGGCCCTGGCGCGCCTCGACGCTGCCGGCATCGCCTGCGCCCGGCTCAACTCGGTCGCGGAGCTGGCGGACCATCCGCAGCTCGCGGCCCGGGACCGGTGGCGGGAGGTGGAGTCCCCGGTGGGGCCGCTGCGGGCGCTGCTGCCGCCGGTGGTCTTCCCGGACGCGCCGGAAGCACGCATGGGCCGCGTCCCGGCGCTCGGGCAGGACACCGACGAGGTCCTGGCCGAGCTGGGCGTGCCGGGGGCGGAGGTGAAGGAGCTGCGGGAGGCGGGCGTGATCGCCTGACGCGGCGCGGGCGGGTTTCTGGGCGGCCGATGCCAAGGGGCGGCCGGGCACGACGAACGCCGGACGGGCGGGGACACGTCCGGCGGAGTCGTCGTGGTCGGTCGGCGTACGGGCGGTGCGCCGGAGCGGGCGGGATGCGTCGGGGAACGCGGGGTCCGGCGACGCCCGGGCCAGGAGGCGCCGTGTCGGCCCGCCGGATGCGGC
>NZ_JAPSIW010000344.1 GCF_031178505.1 Streptomyces sp.
GCCCGCGCCAACATCGCCCGCGCCGGCCTGGGCAAGCGGGTCGAGATCCGCACGGGGGCCGCCCTCGACACCCTCCCGCTCCTGGAGCGCGAGGGCGCGGGCCCCTTCGACTTCGTCTTCATCGACGCCGACAAGGTCAACAACCCGCACTACGTCTCCTGGGCGCTGAAGCTGAGCCGCCCGGGCAGCCTGATCGTCGTGGACAACGTCGTACGCGGCGGCAAGGTCGTCACCCCGCACCCGGACGACCCGGCGATCACCGGCACCCGCGAGATGTTCGACCTCGTCGCCCGCGAACCGCGCCTCGACGCGACCGCCCTCCAGACGGTCGGCACGAAGGGATACGACGGGCTGCTGATCGCCCGCGTGACCGGCTGACGGTCGACCGGCAACCCCGTCCGGCCCCCGTCGGCAGGGGCCTCAGGCGACGGGCGCGGTGCGCCGCCAGCCGGCGAAGAGGGGCAGCCGGCCCGTCGCGTCGAGCACGACCATGCCGAACGGCCGGTCGAAGGCGACCCGTTCCACCGCTTCGGGACGGGGCGGTGCCGCGCTGCGGGCCATGGTCACCTGGGTGACGGCCGCGGCCTCCACCCCCTCCTCGGCGATCTCGACCAGCGCCTCCTGCGCGACCCCGGAGACGAAGAGGTCCGCCGCCGAGAGCCCGGAGAAGTCAGCCCCGGGGCGCACGGCGTGCGTGACGCCGAGGGCCGGCAGGTCGCCGGTCACGTCGGTCCGCGTACGCAGCGAGAAACGCGGCAGGGCGACGTCGACGGCCCGCGCGCCGAGCGGGACACGGTCGCCGTCGTCGCCGGCCCAGGCGGCGGCGATCACCTCGCTCGGCCCCGCGTCCCGGGGGCCGAGCGCGAACCGCACCCGGGGCGCCCCCTCCCCCGCGCAGGGCAGCTCCACGACGGTGACCCGGCCCGTCCGCCACGCCCAGGCGCCCGGCACGCGCCGGTGCATCGTCGGTACCGGCCGGGTGACCCCGTCGCCGTCCGTGAAGGGCGCGTCCCGGGTGAGGCGCCGGGGAAAGGCGCTCGCCCATGAGGCCTTCAGCGCCACGGCGTTGACCAGCACCAGCTCCTCCGAACCGTCCAGCTCCAACGGCAGCCGCGCGATCCTGCCGCCCGTGGCCCCCCGTACCCAGGTGTCGATCGCGCCCTGGGCGTCCGCGTCCCCCGGTTCGAAGGACAGATCGTCCGTGGCGCCGGAAGCGGTGTCGGGAAGCGCGAAGTACGCCGCGCCGGGCAGCGTCCCGAACCGTACGTCCGGCAACCCGCTCCGGAAGGAGCCGAGCACCGGCACCGTGCTCCACACCCCGGTCGCGACCGCGGCCCCGACCGCCCCCTCGCCGATCCGCCGTCCGACCTCGGTCACCGCCTCGGCCGCCGCCTCCCCGCCGGCCCCGACCACCTCCCGCAGCTCCGCGGCGGTCCGCCCCCGCGCCCCCGCGGCCACGACGCCGAGCGCCAGCCACAGCCCGGCGGGCGCGCACACGAAGTCCCGCGCCCCGAACCGCTCCACCCACCGGCCGCCCCACTCCCGCACCGCGTCGGCGGCGCGTCCGAGGTGATCGTTCGCGGGGTGCGGGGCCATATCCTGCCTCCATGAGCGTCGGGAACGTGAACGGGCCGAGCCACTCCCCCGGGGGCGGCCTTCCGCATCATGCCCGGCTCGCGGCAAGCAAGGGGCCGTTCCCGCGGCAGGACGCCTCCCGCACCGCGCGCGCCCCGAGGCCGGCCTGAGCGAGCGTGAACAGACGACGGCGGAAGAAGCTGAACCGGCGCCTCGTCGAGGCGGCGGCCTTCGGCGACCGTACCCGCATCCGCGCTCTGCTGCGGGCCGGGGCCTGCCCGGACGCCCGCGACGCCGAGGGCACCACACCGCTCTACGCGGCATCCGTCGCCGGGGCGACCGACAACGTCCTGTGCCTGCTGGCAGCCGGGGCCTCGCCGGACACCGAGAGCGGACACGGCGCGGAAGGCACACCCTTGTGCGCGGCCGCGTGCTGGGGCCACACCGAAACCGTGCGCGCGCTGCTCGCCCACGGCGCCGACCCCCAGCTCCGCGAGGACCACGGAACGGGCCGTTCCCCTCTCGAATGGGCGACGACCGGGCCCAACCCCGACACGATCGCCGCGCTTCTCGTCGCGGGCGCCTGACCACGCGACCACACCGCACCGGCGGGAGCGGAAGACCGCACGCACGCCGACGAGGCGGGGTGCGGGGTCATATCCTGCCCTCCATGAGCATCGTGAAGATCAACGTCCTGACCGTCCCCGCGGAGCAGCGGGAAGTCCTGGAGCAGCGGTTCGCCTCGCGGGCCGGGGCCGTGGAGGGGTCCGACGGATTCGAGTGGTTCGAGCTGCTGCGCCCGCTGGAGGGCACCGACCAGTACCTGGTGTACACCCGGTGGCGCAGTGAGGAGGACTTCCAGGCCTGGATGAACGGTTCCATGAAGGCCGCCCACCAGGGCACGGCCGGCGGTGAGGGCGGGGCCGAGCGCCCGAAGCCCGCCGCCTCGGGCTCGACCCTGTGGTCGTTCGAGGTCGTCCAGCAGGCGTCCCCGAAGAACTGAGGTGCGTCCGGTGTCGTGCGCGTCCCAGAATGGCGCGCATGACCTGGACCTTCACCCCCGAGCGCGTCGACACCCCGGACGCCACCGCCCTGCGCCGCGACTACTACGGCGACGTCGCCGGCCGCTACTGGAAGCGGCCCGCCACCGAGGCGGAGGTCGACGAGGGCCTGGCGAACGACGGGGTGGAGCTGTTGACCGCGCCCACCGGCGCGTTCCTGGTGGCCCGCTTCGCCGGCGAGGCGGCCGGATGTGGTGGCGTCCTGCTCCTCGACGAGGAGCGTGCCGAGCTGACCCGGGTGTTCCTGCGGCACGCCTACCGGGGCAAGGGCGGCGCGGGGCCGCTCCTGGCGCATCTGGAGGACGCCGCGCGGGAACTCGGCGCCCGCCGGATGGTGCTGAACACGCGCCTGGACCTGATCGAGGCGCGGGCGCTGTACACGCGGCACGGGTACGCGGAGATACCGGCGTACTGCACCGGCCCGTACATGGAGATCTGGTACGGCAAGGAGCTCTGAGCCGCCGCCCGGCCTGCCCGCCCGGTCGCGGGCGGAGCGCCTCGCCGGCCTGGGAACGGCGGCGTGACGCCGCCTCTCAGACGTGGTGGTCGCGGGGCGGTTGCGGCGCGTGCGGCCGTTCCGCGTCCGAGCCGTTCAGCTCGGCCGTCAGCTCCTCCACGAGCCGTACGAGATCGGTGGGCCGGTCCGGCCCCCACCAGTCGCCGAGGAGTTCGGCCAGCGAGTCCTCGCGGGCCTTGGCCAGCTTCGTCGCGGCCATCACCCCCTCGTCGGTGAGCATCAGCTGGAGTCCTTCCCTGCGGGCCAGGCGCCGGCCCTCCACCTCCCGGGCCGCCTCGGTGATCGCCCGCAGCGGCACGGGCGTGCTCTCGGCGAGCAGCGCCGGTTCGACGGACCCGTGCCGGCGGATGCGCAGGAGCAGCCAGCTCGACGCGGGCAGCAGGTCGAGCCCGGCGCGGGCGGTGATCTTCTCGTACACCGCCTTGCGTCCCTCCCGGGACCCGAGGACGGACAGGGCGCGGGCGCATTCGTCGTAGGAGGAGCGTTCGACCGGGTTGGAGGCGAGCGTCTGGCTGGTGTCGGGCGCGGTGACGGAGCCGCGCAGCCGGTCCTCCTTGAGGAACCAGGAGATGACGAAGGCGAGGAGGACGACCGGTGCCGCGTACAGGAAGACGTCGGTGATGGACGTGGCGTACGCGTGGAGCACGGACGGCCGCAGTGGGGGCGGCAGCGCCCCGATGGCACGCGGATCGGCGGCGACCTGCTCGGGCCCGGTGCCGGGTGGCACGCCGGGTCCGGCGCCGGCGAAGACGTCCTCCAGCTTGTGCGTGAGCCGGTTGGTGAAGATCGTGCCGAAGACGGCGACGCCGAAGGAGGCTCCGATGGAGCGGAAGAAGGTGGCGCCGGAGGTGGCGACGCCCAGGTCCTCGTAGGAGACGGCGTTCTGCACGACGAGGACGAGGACCTGCATGACCAGTCCCAGGCCCGCGCCGAAGACGAAGAAGTAGACGCTCATCCGCCAGGTGGAACTGGTCTCGCTCAGCAGGTGGAGGAGGAGCAGGCCGAGGGCGGTGACGGCGGTGCCGAGGATCGGGAAGACCTTCCACCGGCCGGTGCGGGAGACGATCTGCCCGGAGGCGGTGGAGGTGAGGAGCACGCCGAAGACCATGGGCAGCATGTGGACGCCGGACATGGTCGGGGTGACGCCCTGGACGACCTGGAGGAAGGTCGGCAGGTAGGTCATCGCGCCGAACATCGCGAAGCCGATGACGAAGCTGATGACGGAGACCAGCGTGAAGGTCCGTACCCGGAACAGCTTGAGCGGCAGGACCGGCTCGGCCGCCCGCCGTTCGACGCGCACGAACCAGACGAGGAGTACGGCTCCGAGGACGGCGAGGCCGATGATCTGCGCCGAGCCCCAGGCCCATGTCGTACCGCCGAGGGAGGCGACGAGGACGAGGCAGGTGGCGACGGAGGCGATGAGGAAGGTGCCGAGGTAGTCGATGGTGTGGCGGGTGGAGCGGACCGGGATGTGCAGGACGGCGGCGATGACGAAGAGGGCGACGATGCCGACCGGCAGGTTGATGTAGAAGACCCAGCGCCAGGAGAGGTGCTCGGTGAAGACACCGCCGAGCAGGGGGCCGAGCACGCTGGTGGCGCCGAAGACGGCGCCGAAGAGACCCTGGTACTTGCCGCGCTCGCGCGGCGACACGAGGTCGCCGACGATCGCCATCGACAGGACCATGAGCCCGCCGCCGCCGAGGCCCTGGACCGCGCGGAAGGCGATGAGCTGCGGCATGTTCTGGGCGATGCCGCAGAGGGCGGAGCCGACGAGGAAGATGGCGATGGCGGACTGGAAGAGTTTCTTCCGCCCGTACTGGTCGCCGAG
Organism: Streptomyces sp.; assembly: GCF_031178505.1. Lineage (GTDB taxonomy): Bacteria > Actinomycetota > Actinomycetes > Streptomycetales > Streptomycetaceae > Streptomyces > Streptomyces gulbargensis. The sequence continues at coordinate 4,982 of NZ_JAPSIW010000344.1, forward strand.
TTTGCCCCACAGGGGGGTCGCCGCGGTGGCGGCCAGCATGTAGGCGGTGACCACCCAGGAAAGGTGTTCCATGCCGCCGAGTTCGCTGACGATGGTCGGCAGGGCGGTCGACACGATGGTCTGGTCGAGCGCGGCGAGCAGCATGCCGAGCAGCAGCGCGCCGATCGCGACGAGGACCCCGCGGTGGCTCTGCCCCGCTCCGGGCGCGGGGCCGCCGCCGAGCTGGGGCGAGCGGATGTCCTGGGCCATGGGCGTCTCCTCGGAGGTTCCCTCCATCATGATCCGAATGTCCGGATATGGCCTGCCGAGGGGCACGTGTGTTCACCCGCCCGAAGGGGGCGGACTGCATAATCGCTCGCAGTTGTTTCGGGGAGGGGACCCATCATGACCGGACACGTCTGTGCTGAATGCGGTGGACACAGACCTGGCTGCGCGTGCGCCCGGGCGGCCGAACTCGCGGCGGAGGTGGCGGCGGCCGAGGACTTCGATCCGCTGCGCATCCGGCCGTACGTGACGCTGGAGGCGGCGGAGACGGGGGACGCGGGGTCCGGGGGGCGGGATCCTGCTGGTGGGGGTGGTGGGGTCGGTGGGGAGGATCCGCCGACTGCGCGCTTGACTGCGGTCCGCCCGGAGGACGTGACGGGCGGGATGTACGGGGACGCCGGGACGTACGGGGCGGACGGGAGCCGCGGGGCGGACGCGGGGTCGTACAGGGCGGGCCGCCCGGAGGCGTACGAGGTGGGCCCGGAGCCGTACGGCGGTGGCGGTGGCGCCGGCGACGAGACGAGGCCCGTGCTGCTCGGCGGAGTCGGCGCGGTGGGCGCGGTGGGCGCGGCGGGCGTGCGCGACGGGGCCGGACCGCGTCGGCGCGGTGCCCGGCGGGGCGGGACGGTCGTCCTGGTGTCGGCCGCGGCCGTGGCGGGCACGGCGGCCCTCGCCGCGGCGGTGCTCGGCTTCGGCGGCGAACGCGAGGACCGCGCGGCCGTGCCCGAGGTGACCACGAGCGCGTCGCTGAACGTCGCCGTCTCGGAGGCACCGTCCACCGCGACGCCGTCCTCCGAGGGCTCCGAGCCGTCCTCCGCACCCCCGTCGACGCGGGAGAGCTCCGCCTCCCCGTCCGGCTCGGCGACCCCTACGGCCTCGGATTCCCCTTCGACCTCCGCCTCTCCCTCCGGCCCCTCCCCGGGTCCCGCGACCGCGTCCCCGTCGGCCTCCGGTACGTCGACGGCGCCGGGCGCCCCGGCGGGCCCCGCCTCCACGGGCCCGGCGGCGCCCACGACCGGCACGGGCGAACCGAGCACCCGGCCGGTCGCGCCGCCTCCCCCGGAGGAGACGGAGGAACCCACGGAGGAGCCGCGCACGCTGGACTACGGGGACAGCGGGGCGGAGGTGCGGGAGCTGCAGGAGCGGCTGACCGACGTGGGCGCCTACAGCGGGCCGCTGGACGGCGAGTACGACCAGGGCGTCTGGCGCGCGGTGAAGGCGTACCAGTCGTGGATGTACATCCAGGACGACCCGAGGGGCGTGTACGGCCCCGCGACCCGCGAGGTTCTGGAGCGGAACACGCCCCACATCTGACCCCGACGGCAGTTCCGGGTCCGCTCGATGCGGCGGACGGGGTGGCCAAGACCGCCCCCGGTTTTGTATCGTGAAAAAACAAAGTGGCCCCGCTCGCACTCCCTGACCGGCGGGCGGGTCCACTCTGTTCTCCGCGCCACCCCTCTGGAGACCTCATGGCCGCCACCACCCCGGCACCGCTCACCGCCCGCGCCCTCCTCCTCGACATGGACGGCACCCTCGTCAACTCGGACGCCGTCGTCGAACGCTGCTGGCGCCGCTGGGCGGACCGGCAGGGCCTGGACGGGGACGAGGTCCTCAAGGTGGTGCACGGACGCCAGGGGTACGCCACGATGGCGCTCCTCCTGCCCGACCGCCCGATGGAGGAGAACCACGCGGACAACCGCGTCATCCTGGCCGAGGAGACCGCCGACCTCGACGGGGTCGTTCCCGTCGCCGGCGCCCCCGCCTTCATGGACGCGATCGCCGGGCTCCCGCACGCGCTGGTGACCTCGGCGGACGCGGCGCTCGCCCGGGCCCGGA
>NZ_JAPSIW010000345.1 GCF_031178505.1 Streptomyces sp.
GTCGGCGATCTGGTGCTCCCAGCCCTGGAAGACCGGCACCGGCACCGCCTCGGCCAGCAGTTCCTTGGTGAACTGCGCGTCGCCGCTGGACTCCTTGACGCCGATGACGCCCGGCAGGGCGCACACCTCGCGCAGCGCGGCCACGTCGAGGTCCATCTTGGAGACCGCGTTCTCGTGGTAGACGAAGACGGGCAGCGGGCTCTTGGCGATGATCTCGCGGAAGTGCTCGACCAGTGTGGGGCGGGGGGTGCCAGAGGCCGGGAACGGCGGCGGCACCACGATCGCGTCGGCGCCCAGGGCCTCGGCGAGCGCGGCCCGCGCCAGGATGCCGGCGGGCCGTCCGACCTCGACCCCGGCGAGAACCGGAGCGCCGTCGGCGTGCTCGACGGTCAGGTGCACGATGTCGATCCACTGCTTGAGGGAGAGTTTCCACCCCTCGCCGGTACTGAGCGCCGGCATGTATCCCGTGACCCTGCCCCGCAGGTCGGTCATCAGCCGGGCGACGCTCGACGCGCACACCTTGCGCTGCTCGTCGACTGGTGTGACCAGTGGCACCACCACGCCGCTGAGTCGCTTCAGCCGCTCCACGGCGGCGAACGGGTCGGCGGGGGCTTCAGACGGCGGCATGGTCGACCTCCAGGGTCAGGGACGTGCGGTAGAGAGTGTCGAGTACGTCGTCGGCGTCCTCGAAGCGCACCGAGGCGCCGGCCCGCAGCGGGGTGCTCACGGGCATCCCGTCGGCGGCGAGGGCGGTGAGGCGGGGATTGATGGTGACCAGTTCGCCCTCGCCGGCCAGCACGGACGCCAGCAGCATCCGTTCGCGCAGCTCCAGGCCATCGGCCCGGGCGGGCAGTTGGGCCAACGCCTGCCAGTCGGCGCAAGTGTAAGCCCGCCGACTGATCGGCATTATCGAGTGCAGCACGTCCATGAAGGGGTAGTAGGCGTCCTGCTCCTGGCGCGGATAACTCCACACGAGGTCGTCGCACCGGCCGACTTCCTCGTAGGTCATCACGATCGGTTGGTGCAGGTGTTCGGCGAAGAACGCGACGCAGGAGGCGCGCACCGCCGGATCGACGCTGTGCATCCCCATGAACAGCGTCGCGTCGACATAGACGTCACGCGCCATAGCTGTCCACCGCCTCGCGCAGGCGGGTGAGGGACTGCGCGAACTCCTGCGGGTCCCGGGCGAGCGCGATGCGGACGTAGCGTTCGCCGCGCTCCGGCTCGTTCCAGTAGAAGTAGGTGCCGGGCAGCACGTAGACCTCATACGCGGTCAGGTGCGCCTGGAGCTCGCTCGCCTTGATCGTGTCGTCGGTGATGCGGAACCACGCCACGCTGACGTTGACCGTGGGCTCCAGGTGCTCGAGAAGGCTGCCCTCCAAGGTCTTCAGGGCGGTCTCGCGGTTGCGGGTGATGACGTCGCGCACCGAGGCCATGCCGTCCTCGATGGAGTCCTCGACGTAGCGAGCGAGGAAGTTCAGGACGAACGGCGAGACGTCGAGCAGGACGCTGGTGTGGATGTTGTAGACGTCCTCGTGCAGGTCCCGGCTGCACGTGAGCAGGGCGCACTTGGCATCCTGCAGCGGCCAGGTCTTGCCGGTGTCCTCCAGGGCTATGTAGCGCACCCCCGAGGTGTCGAGGAGTTGGTAGAGGTCGAAGCGGCCGAAGCGCGGGTCGGCGAGGGCGAAGGCCGCGAAGCAGAGGTCGACGACGAAGAGCTTGTCGTGGTCGACGCAGTAGCGGATGACTTCCTCGAAGCCCTTCCGGCCGTGGCTGAGCAGCGAGAAGCCGGTGGGGTTGTTGGGGTCCACCAGGAAGAGCGCGTCGGTGGTGACGGCCTCGGCGAGGCGGTCGTAGATGCGGTCGGCGTCGTGCAGGGTGTCCTCAGGGATCGGCACCGGGTGGACGCCGACGTTGCGCAGGACGTCGGGCAGGTTGTCGAAGCAGGGCTCGACGAGGCTGACGCTGATCTCGTTGCGTCGCAGGTACATGCCCGCGACCAGGGTGGAGATGGAGGCCGCGTAGGAGAGCATCGTGCTCTCCGCACGGACGCTGTTCTGGCCGTGCAGCCGGAAGAAGACCTCCTTGAAGCGGTCCTCCAGGTCCGCCTGGCGGCTCTCCTCGGCCTCGTACCAGAGGGCGGGCAGCGCCTGGACGATCTCGCGCTGGCCAGGGGACTGCTGCTGGTGCGTGTGGGCGTCGGCGAGGTTGAACCGGGTCTTCAGTGCCTGGATCTCGTGCTGGGTGAGGTCGAGAAGGTGCTCGGTCACAGGATTCCTTGAGGAGGAGGGCGACGCGGACGGAGCCGGGGCGTGCCCGCACGGCACGGCGGCCGGGTCCGTTCGAAGGCGTCGGCGTCGGGAAGGGCGGTCGAGGTCTGCTCGGAAACGCGCGTCATCCGCGGGGAGGAGCCGGGCCCGCACCCGGCGTGTCCGCAACAGGGTTTACCTCAGAGGGTTTTGAACCTGGTGCGGCGTGACCACCGTGGCGTACGTTAGACGATGATCGATCATCGCTCAACCCTTCGCCCACCCCAGACCAGTTCCGACCGGAGTCCTCATGCCAGGTGAGCAAGTCCCCGAAGCCCCGGCGCCCGTCGTCTCGTTGAAACGCGTCCCCCTGAGCGAACAGGTGCGGCGCACCCTCCTCGACGGCCTGCTCAACGGCCGCTGGCGCCCCGGCGACCGCATCATCGAGCGGCACATCGCCCAGGAGCTCGACGTCAGCCATGGCCCGGTGCGAGAGGCGCTGCGCGACCTTCAGGCCATGCAGCTCGTGGACGTTCTGCCCAACAGGGGTGCCCGTGTACGTGAGCTGACCCCGGACTACCTCGCCTCGGTCTATCCGGTACGCGCCGCCCTGGAGCGCCTCGCCGGCCAGTTGGCGGTGCGCCGGCTCGGCGGGGACGTGTCGGAGCTGGAGCCGCATCTGGACCTGCTGCACCAGGCGGCGCGGGACGGTGACACCGACCTCCAGATCCACTGCGCGGTCGAGTTCCACCGGGAGATCGTCCGGTCCGCCGGCAATGAGGTGCTGCTGCGCAACTGGGAGTCCCTGGCCATCGAGCTGTGGACCCGCCTCTCCCTGAAGTGGCTGCGCACGCAACTGCACGAGAACGCCGAGGACCACATCGCCATCGTGGACGCCTTCCGACGCCAGGACCCCTACGTGGGACGCATGCTCGAACTGCACGTCCTGGAATACGCACACAAACCGATAGGAATGCCATGACCACCACTCCGCACCCGCGCGATCAGGTCGCGACGGGCACCATCACCGTGTTCTCCGACATTTGGTGCTCTTTCGCCCACGTGGCGCTGTACCGCCTGCACACGACGCGGGCCAGGCTCGGCCTCCAGGGCCGGGTCCGCTTCGACCACCGGGCCTTCCCGCTGGAGCTGTTCAACAACGGGCCGAGCCCCCGGCCGGGCACGGACTCCGAGGTCGGCGGGGTGGCGCACATCGAGCCGGACGCCGGCTGGCAGATGTGGCGGGCGGCGGACTGGAAGTTCCCCTCCTCCTCGCTGCCGGCGCTGGAAGCCGTCCAACTCGCCAAGAAGCAGGGCCTGGAGGCCTCCGAACGGCTCGACCTCGCGCTGCGCCGCGCCTTCTGGGCCCAGAGCCGGTCCATCGGAGCGCGCGCCGTGGTGCTGGAGGTGGCCGAGGAGACGGAGGGGGTCGACGCGGCCCTGGTCGCCGAAGGCCTGGACGACGGGCGAGCGCGCCACGCGATCACGCGGGACTTCGTGTGCGCCCGGGAGCACCGGGTCCAATGCAGTCCGCACCTGTATCTGCCCGATGCCTCAGACTGCGCCAACCCCGGTGTGACGGCCCGTTGGCACGGCAAGTACGGGACCGGGTTCCCGGAGGTGACGGGGAACGACCCCCTGGTCTATGAGGAGTTGCTCCGCCGCGCCGCCGACTGACGTGGGAGCCGCCCGCCCCCGGATCGTCGCTGATCCGCCACGGTCTCGCATCGTGAGAAATGATCGATCATCGCTCATTACTTATCAGTAAGTGTTGACCGTACCTATCGACGGCTCCTACGTTTTGAATCCCGGAAACGGTCTTCCGCATCACGAAATGCTGTACCTCGTAACAGCGCGGGATGCGGAAGCCGCGTCAGCAGAGAGCGCGTCGCCGCCTCCACCCATCGGCCGGACCACCCGTAATCCGGCCCCCTCACCGGGCTGCCACGACGAACCGTGGCGGCCCCGACTCCTTATCCAGGAAAGTGAAAGGGGATCACCCGTGTCCCAGCTCGACCAACTGCCCGACAAGGACCCGTCCGAAGTCGCCGAATGGTGCCAGTCCCTCGACGCGGCCGTCGGCTTCGGCGGCCCGCAGCGGGCCGTACAGCTTCTGCAGCGCGTCAACGAGCACGCGCGGCGCACCGGAATCGACCTTCCGCCGTTCCTGGAAACGCCCTACGTCAACACCATCCCCACCGCCGCCGAACCGCCCTACCCGGGCGACGAGGAGATGGAGCGGAAGATCACCGCGTGGAACCGCTGGAACGCGGCCGCGATGGTGACGCGGGGCAACCAGCGCGGCGGCCTCGGCGGACACATGGCCACCTTCGCCTCGGCGGCCTGGCTCTACGAGGTGGGCTTCCAGCACTTCTTCCGCGGCAAGCAGGCGGACGGCTCCGGTGACCAGCTCTACGTCCAGGGGCATGCCTCCCCCGGCGTCTACGCACGCGCCTTCCTCGACGGCCGCTTGAGCGAGGACCAGTTGGACCGCTTCCGCCAGGAGGCGGGAGGCGACGGTCTGCCCTCCTACCCCCACCCGCGCCGTCTCCCCTGGCTGTGGGAGTTCCCGACCGTCTCGATGGGCCTCGGCCCGCTGTCGGCGATCTACCAGGCGCGCTTCAACCGTTACCTCGCCGACCGCGGCATCAAGGACACCTCGCACTCCCACGTGTGGGCGTTCCTGGGCGACGGCGAGATGGACGAACCCGAGTCGACCGCGGCACTCGCGCTGGCCGCGCGGGAGGGTCTCGACAACCTCACCTTCGTCATCAACTGCAACCTCCAGCGCCTCGACGGCCCCGTACGCGGCAACTTCAAGATCGTGCAGGAACTGGAACGGCAGTTCCGCGCGGCCGGCTGGAACGTGGTCAAGTCCCTGTGGGGACAGGAGTGGGACGACCTGCTCGCCCAGGACACCGACGGTGCCCTGGTCCGCAGGCTCGGGAGTGTCCCCGACGGCCAGTTCCAGACCTTCGCCGCACGCGACGGCGCCTACATCCGCGAGCGGTTCCTCGCCGCGGACCCCGCCCTCGCCCCGCTCGCCGACCGCCTGAGCGACGCCCGTCTCGAAGAGATCGTCGGCACCTCGCGGGCCGGCCACGAGCCGCGCAAGGTCCACGCCGCCTACCGGGCTGCCCTGGAACACAAGGGCGCTCCGACGGTCGTCCTGGTCCAGACGGTCAAGGGCTGGACCCTTGGCCCCGGCTTCGAGTCGCGCAACGCCAACCACCAGATGAAGAAGCTCTCGGGCAAGGAGTTCCGCGCCATGCGGGACCTGCTCGATCTCCCCATCCCCGACAAGGCGCTGGACGACACCCTGGTGCCCTACTGGCACCCCGGAGCGGATTCCCCCGAGGTCAGGTACCTCCAGGAGCGTCGCGCCGCGCTCGGCGGCCCGGCACCGGCGCGCAAGATCGTCCAGAAGCCGCTGCCGCTGCCGTCCACGAAGCCCTTCGACGCGCTGAAGAAGGGCTCGGGCAGCCAGGAGATCGCGACGACGATGGCGTTCGTCCGGCTGGTGAAGGACCTGATGCGGGACAAGGAGACCGGCAGGCGGTGGGTGCCGATCGTCCCCGACGAGGCCCGCACCTTCGGCATGGAATCGCTGTTCCCCTCCGCCGGGATCTATTCCCCCGTGGGCCAGACCTATGACCCCGTCGACCGTGACCAGCTCCTCTACTACAAGGAGTCCAAGGACGGGCAGATCCTCAACGAGGGCATCACGGAGGCGGGATCGCTGGCCTCCCTGACGGCGGCGGCGACCTCGTACGCGACACACGCCGAGCCGATGATCCCCTTCTACATCTTCTACTCGATGTTCGGCTGGCAGCGCACGGCCGATCAGTTCTGGGCGCTGGGCGACCAGTTGGGCCGCGGCTTCGTCATCGGAGCGACGGCGGGCCGCACCACGATGACGGGCGAGGGGCTCCAGCACGCCGACGGGCACTCACATCTGATCGCCTCCACCAACCCGGCCGCGGTCAGCTATGACCCCGCGTTCGCGTACGAGGTGGCCGTCATCGTCCGCGAGGGGCTGCGCCGCATGTACGGCCCGGACGCCGAGGACGTCTTCTACTACCTCACCGTCTACAACGAGACGAAGCTCCAGCCGCCCATGCCGTCCGGCGAGGGCGTGGAAGAGGGCATCCTGCGCGGCCTCTACCGCTACCAGGAGGCCACGGACGCGGCCGCCGACGCGCCGCGCATCCAACTCCTCGCCTCCGGCACCGCCATCCACTGGGTCCTGGAGGCCCAAAGCCTCCTGAGCGAGGACTGGGGCGTCGCGGCCGACGTGTGGTCCGCCCCGTCCTGGACGGAGCTGCGCCGCGAGGCGCTGGACGCGGAGGCGGAGAACCTGCGCGCGGCCACCACGGGCGAGGGCTCGGGGGATCGGGTCCCCTACATCACGCGTGCGCTCGCCGGCGCTCCGGGGCCGGTGATCGCCGTGAGCGACTGGATGCGGGCGGTGCCCGACCAGATCAGTCCCTGGGTGGAACAGGACTGGATGTCCATCGGCACCGACGGGTACGGGCTCTCCGACAGCCGGGACAACGTCCGCCGTCACTTCGGCGTGGACGCCCCCTCCCTCGTGGTCGCCGCCCTCGCCACCCTCGCCCGGCGCGGCGAGGTCAAGCAGGAGACGGTACGGCAGGCCACCGTGCGCTACGGAGTGGAGGCATGAGCATGCCCGACGAGGTCATCACCCTGCCCGCGCTCGGTGAGTCCGTCACCGAGGGCACCGTCACCCGCTGGCTGAAGGAGGTCGGCGAGGAGGTCGCGGCCGACGAGCCCCTCCTTGAGGTCTCGACGGACAAGGTCGACACCGA
>NZ_JAPSIW010001030.1 GCF_031178505.1 Streptomyces sp.
CCGCGTCGAGTTCCGCGGCCAGCCCTTCGACGGCGTCCGTCGGCACCTCCTCGTCCGTGCCGTGGCCGAGCGTCAGGGTGATGTCCTCCTCGACCCCCGCGGGCGTACGCACCACCCGTACGCAGGCCAGCGCGGGGCGGTCCGGGTGTCCGACGGCGACGAGCCAGGTGGGCCGGGGCGCACGGGCCCGGGCCAGTTCGGTCAGTTCCCGCGGCGACCACGGCAGATTGACCGGCTCCGCGGTGCTCCAGCCGGCCGGTGGGGCACCGGTGAGCCGCCGGAAGGCCGCCTCCAGGGCACGGCCGAGGACGAGGTCCGCGTCGGGCGCGTGGCGGGTGCGCAGGGAGAGGATCAGCTGACGGTCGCCTCCGCGCGAGGCGTCGGTGAAGGCCGGGGCGAGGGGCGCGGCGCCGCCGTCGTCGCGCGCGGGGGTGAACGTACCGCCCTTCCAGTGCAGCACCGCACCGGACAGCCCGTCGTGGAAGCCGTGTCCGGGGTCCCGTACGACCCAGCGATTGGGCAGCCCGCGCAGGGCGGTACGGGCCGGCAGGGTCAGCCGGGCGTCGGGCGGGGTGACGATCTGCACCGCGCGGCCCTGTTCCGCGGCGGTGCGCAGGGCGTCGACAAGCCAACTGGTCAGGGGAACGAGCGGGCGGTCCTGGATGACCACGGCCGTCGTGGTGGTCAGGACGTCCACCGCGGGCGCCGCGCCGGCCGGGACCGGTACGTCCGTGAGGTCGGTGGTCAGCGGCACGACCTCGGTGGTGGCGGCACCCGGGGGCCAGACCGTGCCGCCGAGCACGGTGGTCAGACGCCCGGCGAAGGAGCCCGCGAGTCGGTCCGCCTCCGCCACGGCGGTGGAGGCGCGGACCTCCGTCCACCACACCGGCCCGTCCGGTGCAGCGCCGCCCAGCAGCCGGGCCGCCTCGCCGGGCACCTGGACCAGCAGCGGTACCTCCACGGAGACGAGCGGACGGCCGTCGGGGGCACAGAGCTGGACGACGGCCCCGCCGGCCGTCGTCCCCACCCTCAGATCCGGCCCGCCGGCGTACAGGCCCGCGAGCAGCGTGCGCACGTCGGGCATGCTGGGGGTGAGGGCGATGACGTCCTTCGTCACGTCGTCCGTTCCGTCCTTCCCGTCGTCACAGCCGTCACAGTCACATCCGTCACAGTCGTCGACTCATCACAGCGTCTTCTCGGTGGCCTCGTCGGCGTACAGGGCGGTCTGTATCAGCTGATGGGCGCGGCCGCGGCGGACCAGTGTGCCCCGGCCGGGGGGCTGCGGCGCGGGATACAGCCCTGGGAGGAGCCGGCCTTCGCCGCGTTCCCCCGACATGACCAGGGTGGCGGTCCCGGTCTCGCGTACGGCGGTCAGCAGGGGTTCGAGCAGTGCGCGGGAGGCTCCGGAGGCACGGCGGGCGATGACGAAGTGCAGGCCGATGTCCCGGGCCGAGGAGACGTACGGGAGGAACGGGGCGAGCGGTTGGCCGCCGGCCGCGGTGAGGATGTCGTAATCGTCGACGAGGATGACGATCCGCGGTCCGTCGAAGGCGGGCCCGGCGTCCGGGGCGGTGTCGGGGTCGGCGGTGTCCGGCAGGCGCTTCGCCAACTCCGCGGCGATACCGGTGGACAGCGCCGCGCCGAGCTTCGCGTTGTGGGCGTAGCCGCCCCGGTAGGGCTCGGGGACCGCCCCGCTCAGGCCGCGGCGCGGG
>NZ_JAPSIW010001031.1 GCF_031178505.1 Streptomyces sp.
CGACCGCCCGGCCCCGGTCGAGGCCCAGGCGTTCGGTGAGGAGGTCGAACCGCCGGAGGACCTCCGCCCGCTCCCCCTCTCCCGTACGTCCCCGGAGCGCGGGCAGCAGGTCGAAGCCCGGGTCGCCCGCGAGCGGCTTGGGGTCGATCGCGAGCCACGGTTCGCGCACGGCGGCCAGGACGTTGCCCTCGTGCAGGTCCCAGTGGAGCAGCCGGTCCCCCGGCTCGTCCGCCACATCCCGTACGGCCGCCGCCCAGTCGCGCAGCAGGGCCGCTTCGCCGGCGTACCGGAGCCGTACCGCCGCGGCGGGTGCGCCGGCCACCATCCGGGCCGCGACGCCGCCGAGGGTCCGCAGTCCGGGCGGGGCCGGGGCGGCGGTCAGCCGGGCGAGCAGGTCGGCGAGGATCTCCACCGCCCGCCGCCGGTCGGGGAGCCGGGACAGCGGCCGGCCGGCGTCGAGACGTTCCAGGAGCACCGTCCCCGTCGCCGGGTCGTGGCCGAGGAGCCGTACCGCGCCCCCGCCGGCCCAGGCCCGCAGCGCCGCCGGCTCGCCCTCGGTCTCCTCGTCCAGGAGCTGGAGCTTGAGGACGGCCGGGTCACAGCCCCGCACCACCGGCAGCACCAGGGACGCCGCGCCGTGCATCGGCGGCCCGGTGACCCGCAGGCCCCAGCGGTCCAGGAACTCCTCCGCCCGCCCCGGCAGCGCGGCGACGAACGCCCGTCCCGCCGCCCCGTTGTGCGCCGCCTGCGCCCGCGCGAACTCCTCCGGCACCTGGATCACGGGCCCAGGCTACGGCCGGCGGGCACTCGCGGCACCGCCGCCGGGAAGTCCCCGTATCCAGGGGCTCGCTCACGGCGGTAGCCTCCCGCCACGCATCCGGAAGCAGGGACACACATGAGCACGGTCAACGGCGGCATATCGTTCTGGTACGCGCAGGAAGGCGCCCCCGCGCCCCGCGAACCCCTCCCCGGCGACACCACCGCCGACGTCTGCGTCGTCGGCGGCGGCTACACCGGCCTGTGGACCGCCTACTACCTCAAGAAGGCCGTCCCCTTCCTCAACATCACCGTCCTGGAGGCCTCGTTCTGCGGTTACGGCGCCTCCGGCCGCAACGGCGGCTGGCTCTACAACGGCATCGCGGGCCGTGACCGGTACGCCGAACTCCACGGCCACGAGGCCGCCGTCCGCCTCCAGCAGGCCATGAACGCCACCGTCACCGAGGTCCTCGACGTCCTCGACACCGAGAAGATCGACGCCGACCAGCACCGCGGCGGCGTCCTCGAAGTCGCCCTGACCCCGGCCCAGCTGGCCCGCCTCAAGGCCTTCCACGCCACCGAGGCCGCCTTCGGGGAGACGGACCGCGAGCTGTACGGGGCGCGGGAGACGGCCCGGCGCATCCGCGTCGCGGGGGCCGTCGGCTCCTCCTGGACCCCGCACGGCGCGCGGATCCACCCCGTCAAACTGGTCCAGGGACTCGCCGCGGCCGTCGAGGCGCTCGGCGTCACGATCCACGAGTCGACCCCGGTCACCGAGATCAGGCCGAAGCACGCCGTCACCCCGTACGGGACCGTCCGCGCCCCCTACGTGCTGCGCTGCACCGAGGGGTTCACCGCCTCCCTCTCCGGCCAGCGCCGCACCTGGCTGCCGATGAACTCCTCGATGATCGCCACCGAGCCGCTCACCGACGCGCAGTGGGAGTCCATCGGCTGG
>NZ_JAPSIW010000346.1 GCF_031178505.1 Streptomyces sp.
CCCCCACAGCGTGTCCGTCAGCCCGCCCCGGCCGGCGACCGCGAGGAACGCCGTGCCGACGAGCACCGTCGGCAGCACGAACGGCACCGTGACGACCGCCCGCAGCACGTTCTTTCCGGGGAAGTCGGAGCGGGCGAAGACGTACGCCCCCGGCAGCGCGAGCAGCAGCGTCAGCCCGGTGGAGGCCGCCGCCTGCCCCACGGTGAAACCGAGCACGTCCAGGATCTCCGGCCGGCTCAGCGTCTCGCCGATCCGGCCGAACCGCCACGTCCCGTCGGGCCGCAGCCCCCGGTCCACGATCGACACGACCGGCCAGGCGAAGAAGACCGCGAAGAACGCGACCGGCAGGGCCATCAGGCCCAGCCGCGCCGCGCTCCCCCCGCGACCGCGCGTCACTTCAGGACGAGCGACGACCACTGCCGGATCCACCCGTCACGCTTCTCGGCGATCTTCTCCGGCGCCATCGTCTCCGGCCGCTCGACCACCACACCGTGCCGTGTGAACAGCTCCGGCAGGCTCGCGTCCTTCGCCACCGGGTTGACGAACATCTGCAGCGGCATGTCGTCCTGGAACCTCTTGGAGATCAGGAAGTCGATCAGCTTCTTGCCGCCCTCGGGGTTCTTCGCCCCGTTCAGCAGCCCCGCGAACTCGATCTGCCGGAAGCAGGTTCCGGTCGACACCCCGGTGGGGGCCTCCTTCGGCCGCGGCTCGCCGTACAGGACCTCCACGGGCGGGCTGGAGGCGTACGAGACGACGAGCGGCCTCACCCCCTTGGCCTGCTTGCCGCCGGCCGAGCCGGAGAACTCCTGGTTGTAGGCGAGCTCCCAGCTGTCGACGGTCTTCACCCCGTTGGCCCTCAGCTTCTTCCAGTAGTCCTGCCAGCCCTCGTCGCCGTACGCGGCGACCGTGCCGAGCAGGAAGCCGAGGCCCGGGGAGGACCGCTCCGGGTTCTCCACCACCAGCAGGTCCTTGTACTGCGGCTTCGCCAGGTCGTCGAAGGTCCGCGGCGGCGCCAGCTTCCTGTCCGCGAAGAACTTCTTGTCGTAGTTGACGCAGATGTCGCCGGAGTCGACGGGCGTGACCCGCCGCTCCTCGTCCAGCCGGTACGCGGCGGGCACCCGGTCCAGGCCCTTCGCCTCGTACGGCACGAAGATCCCGTTGTCGAGGGCGCGGGACAGCAGGGTGTTGTCGACGCCGAAGAAGACGTCACCCTGCGGCGAGCCCTTGGTCAGGATCTCCTTGTTCACGGCCTCGCCCGCGTCACCGGCCTTGAGGACCCTGACCGTGAGACCGGTCTCCTCGGTGAACGCCGCGAGCACCTCCTTGGAGGCGTTGAACGAGTCGTGGCTCACGAGCGTCACGGTCTTCGGCGCCGGCCCACCGCTCTTGCCCGCGGCGTCGCGGGCGTCCTCGGTGGAGCAGGCGGCGAGACTCGTGACACCCAGCGCCGCGACCAGCGCGACGGCGGCGTACTTCTTGGTGCTCACTGGATTCCTCCTGGGGGTGACCAGGAAGAGACGCGGCCCTGCCCGCGGCCGGCGGACCGGACGCGGGCAGGGCGCAACAGCTCGAGTTAACGACCGAACTTCCTACCCAGAATGACCTGGGCGAGGTTCAGAGGGTCTGCGGTCTGACGGTCACCGCACTCTCAGCGCTGTGGCGCTCCCCTGTCGGAATATGCAGATGTGTTCGAGCACAGCGTACAAGGTCAGCGCTCGGACGCCGCGAGCTGTCCACAGGCGCCGTCGATCTCCTGGCCACGGGTGTCCCGGACGGTCACCGGAACGCCGTGGGCGGCGATCGCCTCGACGAACGCCTTCTCGTCCTCGGGCCGGGAGGCGGTCCACTTGGAGCCCGGGGTCGGGTTCAGCGGGATCAGGTTGACGTGCACCCTCTTGCCCTTCAGCAGCCGGCCCAGCAGGTCACCCCGCCACGCCTGGTCGTTGATGTCCCGGATGAGGGCGTACTCGATGGAGATCCGGCGCCCGGACTTCTCCGCGTACTCCCACGCCGCGTCGAGGACCTCCCGCACCTTCCACCGCGTGTTCACCGGTACGAGCGTGTCGCGCAGCTCGTCGTCCGGCGCGTGCAGCGAGACCGCCAGACGGCACTTGAAGCCCTCGTCGGCGAACCGCAGCATCGCCGGCACCAGGCCGACCGTGGACACGGTGATCCCGCGCTGCGACAGACCGAGGCCGTCCGGCTCCGGGTCGGTGAGCCGGCGGATCGCGCCGACGACCCGCTTGTAGTTCGCGAGCGGCTCGCCCATCCCCATGAACACGATGTTCGAAAGCCGCGCCGGGCCGCCGGGGACCTCCCCGTCGCGCAGCGCCCGCATCCCGTCCACGATCTGGTGCACGATCTCCGCGGTCGACAGGTTCCGGTCGAGACCGGCCTGCCCGGTGGCGCAGAACGGACAGTTCATGCCGCAGCCGGCCTGGGAGGAGATGCACATCGTCACCCGGTCCGGGTAGCGCATGAGCACCGACTCCACGAGCGTGCCGTCGTGCAGCCGCCACAGCGTCTTACGGGTGGTGTCGTCGTCGCACGACACGTGCCGCACCACCGACATCAGGTCCGGCAGCAGCTCGGCCGCCAGCTTCTCCCGCGACGCGGCCGGGATGTCGGTCCACGCGGCGGGGTCGTGCGCGTACCGCGCGAAGTAGTGCGTCGACAGCTGCTTGGCACGGAACGGCTTCTCGCCGATCGCCGCGACCGCCTCCTTGCGCTCGGCGGGCGACAGGTCGGCGAGGTGCCGCGGCGGCTGCTTGGCTCCGCGCGGGGCGACGAAAGTGAGTTCTCCGGGAAGCGGACGGGCCACGTCGGGCGTCTCCTCAAAACGACGAGGTCCGCCCCCGCGGCGGCGGGTGGCACGGCGAGCACGGCGGCACGGCGCCGGAGCCGGGAGACCTCTGGATCACCCCCCGCAGCGGCGGGGGACTACGAAGGGCCCGCGACGCCACGCGCCACGAGCCCTTCCAGAGTACCCGCTGTCCGTCAACCCGTTCCGACGAACAGTCCGAGCAGCAGCCACACCACCGGTGCCGTCGGCAGCAGCGAGTCCAGCCGGTCCATGATGCCGCCGTGCCCCGGCAGCAGCGTGCCCATGTCCTTGATGCCGAGGTCCCGCTTGATCATCGACTCGCCGAGGTCACCGAGCGTCGCGCTCGCCGCCACCGCAAGCCCCAGCAGCAGCCCCTGCCACCAGGTGCCGCCGTCGATCAGGAACTCCATGCACAGCGCGCCCGCCGCCATCGCGAACGTCACCGCGCCGGCCAGCCCCTCACGGGTCTTGCCGGGGCTGATCCGCGGGGCCAGCTTGCGCTTGCCGAACCGCCAGCCGATCGCGTACGCCCCCGTGTCGCTGACGACCGTCAGCAGCAGGAACGTCAGCACCCGCCACGGCCCGTCGTCCGCCGTGAGCAGCAGCGCCACGAACGTCGCAAGGAACGGCACGTAGAACGCGGCGAAGACACCGGCCGTGACGTCCTTCAGATAGCCCTCGGGGGGCTCCGTCATCCGCCACACCAGCACCGCGAGGGCGGTCAGGGCCATCGCGACCCACGCGCCTTCCGGGCCGCGCACGAAGCCGGCGACGACCATCGCCGCGCCGCCGACGGCGAGCGGCACCAGCGGCGCCTTGATCTCCTTGCGCTCCTGGAGACGGGAGGTGAGCTCCCAGAGCCCGACGACCACGGCGATCGCTATGACGCCGACGAACGCCGGCGGCCAGACGAACAGCGAGGCGATGACGACGGCGCCGAGACCGACTCCGACCCCTATGGCCGCGCCCAGGTCCCGCCCCGCGCTCTTCTTCTGCCGCGGCGCCCCGGAGGGGGACGGCGGAGGGGGGGTGGGGCTGGACATGGGCTCCTGCGGGTGCTCGTGCGATCCCCCGTCACGGAACAGGGGACCGCCCGTGTGGGCGGCCCCCCGGCCGTGACCGTCCTGGAATCCGCCGGCGGGAACGTCGGGCACGATGGGCATGGGGCGAGTCTGCGACGCCTCCTGCCGATCGTGGGCGGGACCCGCCGGGGCAGGCCCCTGGTCGGGTCCGCCGAAGCCGGCACCGGCCGGCGACCCCCAGGAAGAGTCGTTCATCAGACCTCGAGCAGCTCGGCTTCCTTGTGCTTGAGCAGCTCGTCCACCTGCGCGACGTACTTCGCGGTGGTGTCGTCGAGCTCCTTCTCGGCGCGGCGGCCCTCGTCCTCGCCGACCTCGCCGTCCTTCACGAGCTTGTCGATGGTCTCCTTGGCCTTGCGGCGGACCGCGCGGATCGAGATCTTCGAGTCCTCGGCCTTGCCCTTGGCGACCTTGATGTACTCGCGGCGGCGCTCCTCGGTCAGCTCGGGGAACACCACCCGGATGATGTTGCCGTCGTTGCTCGGGTTGACGCCGAGGTCCGAGTCCCGGATCGCCTGCTCGATGTTGCGCAGCGCGCTCTTGTCGAACGGGGTCACCACGGCCATGCGCGGCTCCGGGACGGAGAACGACGCCAGCTGGTTGATGGGCGTGATGGCACCGTAGTAGTCAGCCACGATCTTGTTGAACATCGCCGGGTGCGCACGGCCGGTGCGGATCGCGGCGAAGTCCTCCTTGGCGACCACGACCGCCTTCTCCATCTTCTCCTCGGCCTCGAGGAGGGTCTCTTCGATCACCAGTTGCTCCTGCGTGTCGTCGCGTTGTGTCCTGCACGGTGTACGACCGGCAGGGCTGTCGTCCAGCCCCTGGCGGGGCGGTTCCCGGTTCGGGTCAGGCCCGGGTGCCCTGGTCGCTCACGAGCGTGCCGATCTTCTCACCCTTCACCGCGCGCGCGATATTGCCCTCGGCGAGCAGTTCGAAGACGAGGATCGGGAGATTGTTGTCCCGGCACAGGGTGATGGCGGTGGCGTCGGCGACCTTCAGGTCGCGGGAGAGCACCTCGCCGTACTCCAGCGCGTCGAACTTGACCGCGTCGGGGTTGGTCTTGGGGTCGGAGTCGTAGACACCGTCCACGCCGTTCTTGCCCATGAGCAGGGCCTCGGCGTCGATCTCCAGGGCACGCTGGGCGGCCGTGGTGTCCGTGGAGAAGTACGGCATGCCCATACCGGCGCCGAAGATGACGACGCGGCCCTTCTCCAGGTGGCGCACGGCGCGCAGCGGGATGTACGGCTCGGCGACCTGCCCCATGGTGATGGCGGTCTGGACGCGCGAGTCGATGCCCTCCTTCTCCAGGAAGTCCTGGAGGGCGAGGCAGTTCATCACGGTGCCGAGCATGCCCATGTAGTCGGACCGGGCCCGGTCCATGCCGCGCTGCTGGAGTTCGGCGCCGCGGAAGAAGTTTCCGCCGCCGATCACGATCGCGATCTCCGCGCCGTCGCGGACGACTGCCGCGATCTCGCGCGCGATGGCGTGCACGACGTCGGGGTCGACGCCCAGGCCGGTACCGCCGGAGAAGGCCTCCCCGGACAGCTTCAGCATGTAGCGGCCGGCCTTTTTGCCGTTGTTGTCGTCGCCCTGTACGGCGCCCTGATTCATGGAGATCTCCTCGTGCACATACGAAGAAGGCCATTGCCTGGGGTCCTCGTGGGTGTCCCGTGCGGCAATGGCCTCCTCGTCAGATCTGCGGTCGTCCTGCGCGGGCGCGGACGACTGCTTCAGACCCTACCGGGGTCCGGTGTCCGTCGCGTACGCGAACGGACTCAGATGCCGACCTTGATGCGCGAGAAGCGCTTCAGGGTGACACCGGCCTCGTCCAGGATCTGCTGGACGGTCTTCTTGTTGTCCAGGGCGTACGGCTGGCCGAGCAGCGTCGCGTCCTTGAAGAAGCCGTTGAGGCGACCCTCGACGATCTTGGGGAGCGCGGCCTCGGGCTTGCCCTCGGCGCGGGTGGTCTCCTCGGCGACGCGGCGCTCGGTCTCGACGACCTCGGCCGGGACGTCCTCCTTGGAGAGGTACTTCGGGGCGAACGCGGCGATGTGCTGGGCGACACCCTTGGCGACCGCGGCGTTCTCCTTGTCCAGCTCCACCAGGACACCGATCTGCGGCGGCAGGTCGGGCATGGTGCGGTGCATGTACGCGGAGACGTAACCGTCGGCGTACTGCGCGAAGCGGTCCAGGACGATCTTCTCGCCGAGGTTGGCGTTGGCCTCGTCCACGAACGCCTGGACGGTCTTGCCGGACTCGATCTCCGAGGCCAGCAGGGCGTCGATGTCGGCCGGGGAGGTCTTGGCGACGTGCTCGGCGAGCGCGTTGGCGACGGCGAGGAACTTCTCGCCCTTGGCGACGAAGTCCGTCTCGCACTTCAGCTCGACCAGGACACCGGAGGTGTTGTCGTCGGCGATGAGGGAGACCACGGCGCCGTTCTCGGCGGAGCGGCCCTCGCGCTTGGCGACACCCTTCTGGCCCTTGATGCGCAGGGCCTCGACGGCCTTGTCGACGTCGCCGTCGGCCTCGTCCAGGGCCTTCTTGCAGTCCATCATGCCGGCGCCGGTGAGCTCGCGGAGCTTCTTGACGTCAGCGGCGGTGTAGTTCGCCATGAGTCTGTTTCTCTCTCGAAGTCTGAAAGATCGGGCGGGTCCACGGGTGGACGGCGGAGGCTTCGTGGGCCTCCGCCGTCGTCACCCGAAGGTCCTCAGGGACCTGAAGGGTCAGGCCTGCTCGGCGTCCGCGGCCGGAGCCTCGGTGGCCTCGGCCTCCGCGGCCGGAGCCTCGGCGGCCGGAGCCTCGGCGGCGGCCTCGGCCTCGGCCGGCTTCTCGGCGGCGGCCTCGTCGGCCTTCTTGTCGCCCTCGAGCAGGTCGCGCTCCCACTCGGCGAGCGGCTCGCCCGCGGCCTTCTCGCCCGGCTTCGAGTCACCGGTCGCGGCGCCGGAGCGGGCGATGAGGCCCTCGGCGACGGCGTCGGCGATCACGCGGGTGAGCAGGGTGACGGAGCGGATCGCGTCGTCGTTGCCCGGGATCTTGTAGTCGACCTCGTCGGGGTCGCAGTTGGTGTCGAGGATCGCGACGACCGGGATGTGGAGCTTGCGCGCCTCACCGACGGCGATGTGCTCCTTCTTGGTGTCGACGATCCAGACGGCGCT
>NZ_JAPSIW010000347.1 GCF_031178505.1 Streptomyces sp.
ATGATGTCGTGCACCGGCACGTCCACCACGATGCGGTTCATCTTCTTCTTCTCGGCCGCCAGCAGGCTCTTGACCCGGTTCGGGTTGCCCTCGGCGACGAGCACGATGCCCGCGCGGCCCACCGCCCTGTGCACCACGTCCTGGCTGCGGTTCATCGCGACGGCCGGGGTGGTGGTCCAGCCCCGTCCGACGTTCTGCAGTACCGCCGCCGCCGCGCCCGGCTGGCCCTCCATCTGCCCGAAGGCGGCGCTCTCCGCGCGCCGCCCGAAGACGATGGCCATCGCCAGGAGCGCCAGGACGAAGCCCAGGATGCCCAGGTATACCGGGTGTCCGATCAGGAAGCCGATACCGAGGAGGACACCGAGAACGACGATGCCCACGCCCGCGACGACGAGTCCGACCTTCGGGTCGGCCTTCCGGGTCATCTGGTACGTGAGGGCGATCTGCTTCAGTCGCCCGGGGTTCGCGGCGTCAGCGCCGCCCGTGTTTGCCTTCCTCGCCATGTCCTGAAGTTTACGTGGCCCGGGACGTCCGGCCCGACACGGCCTCCAGCACGTGCTGGGCCTCCACGCGGTCCTTGGCGCGCCGGCGGTCCTCCAGGACGGAGGTCCAGGCGTTGCGCCGGGCGGTGCGCTGGCCCGCGCCGAGGAGAAGGGACTCCACGGCCTTCAGGGCGTCGGTGACGGACGGGATCGCGGTGACGCGAAGATGCGTCGGTGCGGCCGGCATCTCGGGGTCCTCCCTCGATAGGGGTGAGAGACGAGAAGGGGGGTAGGAGCGGTGGTGGCGGTGCGTGAAACCAGGCTCACTCACTGGTGTTACCAGGGCGTGGCCGGGCGGTCAAACACTGATGAAACGCCGATGCGGCCATGCGGCCCAACCCCCGCAACGGCCGCGCGGCCCGCACGCCCCGCTGAGCTGCGGAGGGCGTGCGGGCCGCGCGGAACCGGCCCTGAGCGGCCGGTCGGGACGTGTGCGGCGACTCACACGGTCACCGGGCCGGCCTCGTACGGCGCTCAAGCGCGCCTCAAGCGGGAGCACGTCCCGGGGCGGGGCCGCGCGCCGCCCCGGAGGGCCGTACGGGCCCGGCCCCGGCGAGGGGGACCGGACGGCGTCAGACCGCCTGCGAGGCGTCGACCGCCGTGCCGCGCTTCTCGATCGCCTGCTGGTAGAGGCGGCCCGCGCGGTAGGAGGAGCGGACCAGCGGGCCCGACATGACACCGGAGAAGCCGATCTCGTCGGCCTCCTCCTTCAGCTCCACGAACTCCTGCGGCTTGACCCAGCGCTCCACGGGGTGGTGCCGGACCGAGGGGCGCAGGTACTGCGTGATGGTGATGAGCTCGCAGCCCGCGTCGTGCAGCTGCTGGAGCGCCTCGCTGATCTCCTCGCGGGTCTCGCCCATGCCGAGGATCAGGTTCGACTTCGTGACCAGACCGTAGTCACGGGCCTTGGTGATGACGTCGAGCGAGCGCTCGTAGCGGAAGCCCGGGCGGATCCGCTTGAAGATCCGCGGCACGGTCTCGACGTTGTGCGCGAAGACCTCGGGGCGGGAGGCGAAGACCTCCTCCAGCAGCTCCGGCACCGCGTTGAAGTCGGGGGCGAGCAGCTCGACCTTGGTACGGCCGTCGGCGCGGCCGGCGGTCTGCTGGTGGATCTGGCGCACGGTCTCGGCGTACAGCCAGGCGCCGCCGTCCTCCAGGTCGTCGCGGGCGACGCCGGTGATCGTGGCGTAGTTCAGGTCCATCGTGACGACGGACTCGCCCACGCGGCGCGGCTCGTCACGGTCGAGGGCCTGCGGCTTGCCGGTGTCGATCTGGCAGAAGTCGCAGCGCCGGGTGCACTGGTCACCGCCGATGAGGAAGGTCGCCTCGCGGTCCTCCCAGCACTCGAAGATGTTGGGACAGCCCGCCTCCTGGCAGACCGTGTGCAGGCCCTCGCTCTTCACGAGTCCCTGCATCTTCGTGTACTCGGGCCCCATCTTCGCCCGGGTCTTGATCCACTCGGGCTTGCGCTCGATGGGGGTCTGGGCGTTCCGGACCTCCAGGCGCAGCATCTTGCGTCCGTCGGGTGCGACTGCGGACACATCGGCTCCTGTAGCTTCGATTCTTCGGCGCACACCAGGGTACGCCCGTTGCTTCTCATGCCTCACCTGTGGCCAACCCATGGCCAAGGCCCTGCATTCCTGAGGCGCCGGTGGTGTGTCGGTGCCCCGTCCCCGGGGCGGTGGGCGCCGTCCGGCGCCCACCGCCCGCGCTCCGTCAGGCGGAGGCGGTCTCGATCTCGCGCGGCTTGAGTTCCGCGTTCTCCAGCACGTCCCGCAGGTGCCGCTCCACGACCGGGAGGACCTCCCCGACCGTGACGTCGCGGCCCAGCTCGTTGGCGAAGGAGGTCACGCCCGCGTCGCGGATGCCGCACGGGATGATCCGGTCGAACCAGGCGTTGTCCGGGTTCACGTTGAGCGAGAAGCCGTGCATGGTGACGCCCTTGGCGACCCGGATGCCGATCGCCGCGAGCTTGCGGTCCTCGCGGCGCTGGCCGGCGTTGGAGGGCGCGTACTCGGGCCCGTTCAGGCGCGGGTCGAACTCCTCGTCCTGGAGGCGGGGGTCGAAGTCCAGCGACAGGCCGCCGATCCGGGGGCGCTGCTCGACCGGGTCGCCCAGCACCCACACACCGCTGCGGCCCTCGACCCGGGTGGTCTCCAGGCCGAAGTCGGCGGCGGTGCGGATGAGCGCCTCCTCCAGCCGGCGCACGTGCGCGACCACGTCGACCGGGCGGGGCAGCTTCATGATCGGGTAGCCGACCAGCTGGCCGGGTCCGTGCCAGGTGATCTTGCCGCCGCGGTCCACGTCGACCACCGGCGTCCCGTCGAGCGGGCGCTCGCTGTCCAGGGTGCGCCGGCCGGCCGTGTAGACCGGCGGGTGCTCCAGGAGCAGACAGGTGTCGGGGATCTCGTCGGCGAACCGTGCGGAGTGCACCTCGCGCTGCTTGTCCCAGGCCACCTGGTAGTCGACGGCGTCCGCGCCGAACCCCAGGCGGACGAATCGCAGCTCACTCACGGCCATGCCTCCTCCTGGGTGCCGCGAGCCGGGTTCCGGGGATCGTCCCGGGGTGGGAGCCGGCCCGGCACCCTGCGTTGTACGCGCCCATGCCACTGTACGGCGGAGCCACGGAAGCCCCTCCGGCAGGTGGACGGGGGCCTCGGCGGGGAGGCACGTCAGCAGCGCCTGCCAATCCTCACACGATCGGATGAATGTGGGGCGAAGCTGGCGGTACGGGCCGTGCGGACCGCTACATTCACGCCGTTCCTTGAGGGTCCGAACGGGCTGCCACGTGGGCCCGGAAGGCAGGAGACCGCACAGCCGATGACGGAACGACCACCGCAGCGCATCCCGAACCGCCGGCTCGCCGCGCTCATCGCCGAAGCAGGGTTCTCCCATGCCGGCCTCGCCCGACGCGTCGACCAGCTCGGTCTCGAGCACGGCCTCGACCTGCGGTACGACAAGACCTCCGTGACCCGCTGGCTGCGCGGCCAGCAGCCGCGCGGCACCACTCCCGCTCTCATCGCCGAGGTCTTCACCCGCCGCCTCGGCCGCCGCCTCTCCGCCCAGGACCTCGGCCTGGACGCCTGCGCGCCGGTCTACGCGGGCCTGGAGTTCGCCGCCACCCCCGAGGAGGCCGTCGACATCGTCAGCGGCCTCTGGCGCAAGGACTCCGGCAGCCACGCCGAGCTGCGCAAGATCGCCTTCACCCCGGCGGGTCTGGTCGTGCCCAGCCGGGACTGGCTCATCGGCCGCTCCGACGAGCGGGTCGCCCGGGGCGAGCCGCCGCACGGCCCCCCGCTCGGGGGGACGGCCGCGCAGGACCCGAGGGTCCCGCCCCAGGGCCGCTTCACCGTCCCGCGCCAGCGCGGCACCGACCGGGGGCCCGGCCAGCGGGTCTCCAGCGGCGACATCGCCGCGCTCCGCTCCGTCGGCGAACTCTTCCGCACCCTCGATCACGCCTACGGCGGCGGCCACGCCCGCCAGGCCCTCGTCCGCTACCTGGAGCACGAGGCCGAGCCGATGCTCCGCGGCACCTACGGGGAGGCCACCGGGCGCCGCCTCTTCGCCGCCGCCGCCGACCTCACCCGGCTCGCCGGCTGGACCTCGTACGACATCGCCGCGCACGGCCTCGCCCAGCGGTACTTCGTCCAGGCCCTGCGGCTCGCCCAGGCCGCGGGGGACCGGGCCTACGGCTCGTACGTGCTCCTCACCATGAGCTGCCAGGCCGTCTACCTCGGCCACGGGCGGGAGGCCGTGCAGCTCGCCCGGGTCGCCCAGCAGGGCGTCGGCCCCGCCGCGCCGCCCGTCGTCCAGGCGATGCTCCACGCCGTCGAGGCCCGCGGCCACGCCGTCCTCGGCGAGGCACGGGCGTGCAGCGCCTCCCTGGTGCGCGCCGAGCGCGCGCTCGACGGCGCCCGGCCCGGCGACGAGGTGCCCTACTGGGCCCGCACCTTCGACGAGGCGCAGCTCGCCGACGAGCTCGGCCACTGCCACCGCGACCTCCAGCAGTACCGGCCTGCCGCCCAGCACGCCGAGCGCGCCCTCCAGCTGCGCGCGCCCGGCTTCGCCCGCAGCCGTCTCTTCTGCCGGGTCGTGCTCGCCACCGCCCGGCTCGCCCTCGGCGAGCTGGAGCAGGCCTGCGCGCTGGGCGCCGAGGCGGCCCAGCAGGCCTCGGAGATGCGCTCCGCCCGGGCCCTGGAGTACGTCAGGGACTTCGAGCGCCGCCTGGAGCCGTACCGCGACGCCGCTCCCGTCCGCACCTACCGGGACCGCGTCTCCGCGCTCCTCTGACCTCGTCCCGGGCCGGGCCGCCCGGTCAGGCCGCCTCCTCCGCCACCCGGGCCCCGTCCGGGAGGCGGACACCCAGGTCCGACAGGAGGGCGTCGGCCGCCCGGTGGGCCGAGGCGAGCGTGCCCTGCGGGGTCGCGGTGGCCCGGTGGTCACCGCACACGTACAGCCCCGCGAGCAGCCGGACCGAGCGGCGCACGTCGTGCGGCGGGCGCATCGCCGGGGCCGCGTCGGGGGTGTGGTGCAGGGCCAGCAGCTCCCACTCGTCCGTGGACGTGCCGTACAGCGTCGCCAGGTGCTTGCGCACCCGGCGCTCCGCGTCGTCCGGCGGCGTACCGAGCACCGTCGAGGTGATCAGCGGCCGGCCCGCGGGCGCGCGGCTCGGGTCGACCGCGCTCATCACCACGGTGTGGGCCACCGGTCCGCCCGGGTCGGACTCCAGGAGCAGCGTCGGGTCCTCGGTGGGCGCCGCGGGCGCCGTGTGGTGCAGGACCGTGACCGCGTGGAAATCCGGCACCCGCAGCCCCGGCAGCAGCTCCGCCGCCGTCCGCGCCCCGGTCGCCAGCAGCACCGAGCGGCAGCCGAAGACCCCGTGCTCCGCCGTGGCGACCCGGGAGACGGACACGTCCGTGACGCGGACGCCGGTTCGGACCGTGCCGGGCGGCAGCGCGTCCACGAGCCGCTCCGGCAGCGCGGCCGACCCGCCCTCCGGCACCGCGAGCCGTCCCCGGGCGAAGGCCCGCAGGGCCAGGTCCGCCTGCCGGCTCGACATGCCGAGGTCCGGGTCGGAGAGGAGCGCGGCGAGCAGGGGCCGCAGCACGCCCTGCACGGTCCGGGCGGGCAGCCGCGCGTTCAGCGCCTCCCGCGCGGTCCGCTCGGGCCGGGCCAGCAGCCGGGGCGACGGGGTGGTGGCGAGCCGGACCAGGGAGGCGCCGAGCCGCGCCTGGTCGAGCGAGACGGCCGGATTTCGCGGAGCGCTCGCGAGGGCGCGCGCCACGCTGAACGCTCCCCCCACGCTCCGGTGCCCGCCGCTCCGGCGCGGATGGGGGGCGCCCCACCGCCCGTACCGCCCGTCGCTGTGGACGAGCACCCCGGGTGCGAAGGACCGCAGCGGGAGGCCGTCCAGGGCGGGTGTGGCGCGCAGCTGTCCCGGCGAGAGGGTGAGCGGCGAACCCACCCGGTCGAGCCGGAAGCCGTCGACCGTGTCGGTGGCCAGCCGTCCGCCGGCCCTCGGCTCCGCCTCCAGGACGGCGACGGTGAGCCCGGCGCCGGTCAGCCGGCGGGCCGCCGCGAGACCGGCGATCCCGGCCCCCACGACGACGACGTCGACCTCCTCCACGACGTCCCCCCGCTGTGCGCTGTTCGCGGTACTGAGCACGTGCCCCTCCCCAGGTCGCGGCCACCGGTGGGAGGCCTTATGCCCTCAACGGGCCTGCGGAATGCCCGCGTTCGCCGTCGTTTCGAGCGGTGGACGCCGGGCGGTGGGCATCGAGCCTAGGCAGCGCTCCCACGGCCGGCGCCCGCGCGTGCCGGGGTGCGCGGTGCACGGGGGAGCACACGGCGCGCGCCGGGGGAGCACGGGCCGGGCGGCGCCGGGGCGGGCTCCCGCCGCGGGCCGCCGGATCAGCGCGCGGCTGCCCGGATCGCGTCGTCGATCGACGGGAAGGCGAAGGCGAAGCCGGACTCCACCAGGCGCCCGGGCAGCACCCGCTGACTGCCCAGCACGTCCCCCGCGAAGTCGCCGAGGACCAGCTTCAGCGCCGGGGCCGGAACGGTGAGGAGGGCGGGCCGCTTCAGGACGCGGCTCATCGCCGCCGTCACCTCGCGGTTGGTGACCGGGTCGGGGGCGGTGAGGTTCACCGGGCCCGACAGGGACGGGGTGTCGACGAGGTGGCGCAGGGCGGCCACCTCGTCGTGCAGGGAGATGAAGGACCAGTACTGCCGCCCGTCGCCCATCCGACCGCCGAGACCGGCGCGGAAGACCGGGAACAGCCGCCCCCACGCCCCGCCCTCGCGCGCCACCACCAGTCCGGTACGGGCGTACGCGACGCGGATGCCGGCCTCCTCGGCGGGGGCCGCCGCGGCCTCCCACTCCACGCACACCGAGGGCAGGAAGCCGCTGCCCGCCGGGGCGCTCTCGTCCACCGCCCGGCTGCCGGTGTCCCCGTACCAGCCGAGCGCCGTCCCGCAGACCAGCACCTCCGGCGGGTC
>NZ_JAPSIW010000348.1 GCF_031178505.1 Streptomyces sp.
CCTTCTCCTCCAGGAACTCCTCGAACCCGGACCGGCCGCTCTCCCGGCCGATGCCGGACTGCTTGTAGCCGCCGAAGGGCACGTCGGGGGCGAAGTAGTTGCCGCCGTTGATGGAGAAGGTGCCGGTACGAATGCGCCGAGCGATGCGGATGGCCCGCTGTTCGTCGGCGCTGTGCACGGCGCCGGAGAGCCCGTACCTGGAGTTGTTGGCGATGCGGACGGCATCGTCCTCGTCGTCGTAGGGGATCACGGCGAGGACGGGGCCGAAGACCTCCTCCTGCGCGATCTCGCTGTCGGGATCGACCTCCGCGAGCAGGGTGGGCGCGTAGAAGTGTCCGGGGTCGACGCGCTTGCCGCCGCGGACCAGGACGGCGCCTTCGTCGACGGCCCGGCGCACCATGCTGTCGACCTTGTCACGCTGGTCCTCGCTGATCAGCGGTCCCATGTTCGTCCGCGGATCGGTGGGGTCGCCGACCCGGACCCGGTCAAGGCCGGCCGCGACCATCTGCACGATCTCGTCGTGCCGGGCACGCGGCACGAGCAGACGGGAGGTGAGGGCGCAGCCCTGGCCCGAGTGGGAGCAGATGGTGAAGGCGGCGAACATGGCGGCCTTGGTGACGTCGGCGTCGTCGAGGACGATCATGGCCGACTTTCCGCCGAGCTCGAGGAAGACCCGCTTCACCGATCCAGAGGCGTCGGCCATGATGCGCCGGCCCGTGCTGGTGGCTCCGGTGAAGGTCACCGCGTCCACACCGCGGTGGGTGGTGAGCGCCTTGCCGACCTCGGGGGTCGAGGAGCTGAGGACGTTGACGACTCCGGGCGGGATGTCGGTGTGCTCGGCGATCAGTTCGCCGAGGGCGAGGGTGGTGAGCGGGGTCTGCGGGGCACCCTTGAGGACGACGGTGCAGCCCGCGGCGAGCGCGGGGGCGAGCTTGGCCAGGGCGAGCTGGTTGGGGAAGTTGTACGGCAGGATCGCGGCAACGACGCCAGCCGCTTCCTTCTCCACCCAGCGGTGGTGACGCTGGCCGCGGGACTCGACCACGCCCAGGTCCTCGGTGAACTCGTAGCTCTCCAGCAGGTCGGCGTAGTACTTCACGATGCCGATCGGCTCGTCGAGCTGCGGACCATGGGTGAGCTGGCGGGGCGCGCCGACCTCGGCGATGGTCAGCTCGCGCAGCTCCTCACGGTGCTCGTCGAGGGCTTGGTGGAGCCGGCGCAGGGAGCGCAGCCGCAGGTCCCTGTCGGTGGGCCAGTCGGTGGTGTCGAAGGCGCGGCGGGCGGCGGCCACGGCCGCCTCGGCGTCCGCCGTGGTGGCCTCGGGCGCGTGCCCCACCAGTTCGCCGGTGGCGGGGTTGTGGGACGGGAAGGTCGCGTTGGTGGTGAGGAGCTTGCCGTCGATCAGCAGGGAGCTGGTGGGTGCCTTGTTCACAGCCGTACCACCGATCCGCCGTCCACCGCGACGACCTGGCCGGTGACCCAGCTCGCGGCGTCGGACAGCAGGAAGAGGAGCAGACCGGCTTGATCCGCCGGTTTCCCCATGCGTTTGAGGGCGAGCGACCTCACCAGCGCCTCGCGGGCCTGCTCCGGGATGATGTCGCGGGAGCCCTCGGTGTCCGTCGGGCCGGGGGCGATCGCGTTGACGCGGATGCCCCGGTCGCCGAGTTCCGCGGCGAGGGACGCGGTGAGGTGGTTGATGCCCGCCTTGGCGAGGCCGTAGAAACCGGTGGGCTGCCAGGCGGCGGTGGATGACTGGTTGACGATCGCGGAGCCTTCCTTCAGGTGCGGCAGGACCGCCCGGGTCACGTGCAGCGCACCGAGCAGGTTCACCTTGAGGAACCGGTCGAGGTAGTCGTAGTCGACACTGGTGATGCCCTCGCGGCGCATGCCCTGGAAGATGGCGGCGTTGTTGACGAGGTGGTCGATCGCTCCGAACTCGGTGATCACCGTGTCGGCGAGCGCCTCGGCGGATGCCGGGTCGCCGACGTCGGTCCGTACGAAGAGCGCGTCCCCTATCTCCTTGGCGACACGTTGCCCCTGCTCCTCGTTCAGCTCGGCGACCACGACCCGCGCGCCTTCGGCGGCCAGCGCCTTCGCGTAGCCCTCGCCAATGCCTTGGCCGGCTCCGGTGACGATCGCCACCTTGTCCCTGAACCGCATCCCAGCCTCCCTGCTCGGTTGGTCGGAAACTACATTCTCAATTTCAGCGAATCAAGGATTCAGACAAGAGAGCCTGCTGCGCACCCAACATGCGAGCGAACCCATCGGCAACGCCCACGACTCTTGGGCGTGACACGGGACTTCCCCTCGCACTCAGCTTGAGAATATGATTCTCAGATACGGAAGGGGTGTTTACATGATCACATCGAAGGCCTTGAGCTCGTCGCTCGGGGTGGAGTTCACCGGCGTGACGGACCCGCTCGACGACGCCTTCGTCCACCGGGCGGCCGAGGCCCTCACGTGGCGCGGAGTCATCCTCGTGCGTGGGCTGCACCTCGACGACGAGCAGCAGTTGGCGTTCAGCCGTACGCTCGGGGAAGTGGTCGCGCTGCGCGACCAGGAAATCTTTCCGATCTCCATCAACCCGGCCAAGAGCAAGAGCGCCAAGTACCTGAAGGGCGCGTTCTACTGGCACCTGGACGGCACCAGCGACGATGTGCCCGTCAAGGCGACCACGCTCACCGCCCGCCATGTCGCCACGGTCGGTGGCGGTACCGAGTTCGCCAGCACCTACGCGGCGTACGAGAACCTGCCGGAGAAGGAACGCGAGCGGTACGAGTCGCTGCGCGTGGTGCACAGCTTCGAGGCGTCCCAGCGGCTGGTGAACCCGGACCCCACCGAGAAGGAGCTGGCCGCCTGGCGAACCCAGCCCAGCCACGAGATGTCCCTGGTGTGGCACCGCAGGGACGGGCGCCGTTCCCTGGTGACCGGTACCACCGCCGACCACATCGTCGGAATGGACCCCGCCGAGAGCCGCGCCCTGCTCGATGAGCTGCTCGACTGGACCACCCAGGAGCGCTTCCGTTACACCCACGACTGGGAGGTCGGCGACCTCGTGGTCTGGGACAACACCGGGATACTGCACCGCGCGCTGCCCTACGACGAGAGCTCGGAGCGGCTGCTGCACCGCACGACCGTCGTCGGCGACGAGGCATTCGCATGAGCGGCGCGAGGACGGCCGTCGTCACCGGTGGCGCCTCCGGCATCGGTCGGGCGATCGCGCGGCGGCTCACCGCCGACGGTCTCGAGGTCGCCGTCTTCGACATCGCGCCGGCCGAGGAAGGCCACGCGCTGACCGTAGACATCACCGACCGCGCACAGGTCGACAAGGCGATGGAAGCGGTGCGCGACCGCTACGGTCCGGTCTCCGTCCTGGTCAACGCGGCGGGCAAGGACGGCTTCACCCGGTTCTCGGAGCTGTCGTTCGAGGAGTGGCAGCGCGTCGTGGACATCAACCTCAACGGGGTGTACCACTGCGTGCAGTCGGCGCTGCCGGACATGTGGGAGGGGCGCTGGGGACGGATCGTGAACATCTCCTCGTCCAGCGCCCATTCCGGCCAGCCCTTCATGGCCCACTACGTCGCCGCCAAGTCCGCGGTGAACGGGCTGACCAAGTCCCTCGCCCTGGAGCTGGGCCCGCGGGGCATCACCGTCAACGCCGTGCCGCCCGGTTTCATCGACACCCCGATGCTGCGCACCGCAGAACAGCGGCAGCGGCTCGGCGGCACCATCGAGGAGCACATCGCCCGGACCCCGGTCCGCCGGGTCGGTCGTCCGGAGGACATCGCGGCGACCTGCTCCTTCCTGGTGAGCGAGGAAGCGGGTTACATCACGGGGCAGATCATCGGTGTGAACGGGGGGCGCAACACATGACGAGGGTGTCCCCCGTCCCGTACGAGGAGTGGGACGCCGAGACGCTCCGACCGCTGACGGGCGGGCGGGAGGTGCCTCCCTCGAACGTCCTCGGCCTGCTGCTCCGCCATCCGGCGCTCGCCAGGTCGTTCCTCACCTTCTCCGCCCATCTCCTGGCCCGCAACACCTTGCCGGAGAGGATGCGCGAGCTGGCGATCCTGCGGGTGGCCTGGCGTCGCCGGTGCGCGTACGAATGGGAGCAGCACGTGCTCATCGGCCGTGAGGCCGGCGTGACGGAAGAGGACCTGGAGCAGGTACGGACGGGCGCCGCCACGCCGGTGAACCGGGCCGTCGACGAACTGGAGACCGCGTTCACCCTCTCCGACGCCACCTACGCGGAGCTGGCCAAGGAGCTGGACGAACGGCAACTGCTGGACTTCGTGTTCACGGTGGGGGCCTACGGGATGCTGGCGGCGGCGTTGAACACGTTCCAGGTGGAACCGGATTCCGGTCTCGGTGACGAAGGGGGTCTTCGCTGAGGCCGGTGGTCACCGGCCCCGCACTCGCGGGGCTCGACGAACGTGAGGGGCGGCCCTCATAGGACAGCTCGGGCGGTGGGCGCCTGACCGCCGAGCGCCTGCTGGACCCGATCGACGAGAGTGCGTGTCAGAATCTCGAGGTGGTCGCCGCCGTACGCTTCCGTCCAGTCGAGCGCCTCGATGTCATAGGTGACGCCGGCCACCACACTGCCGATCCTTACCATGGAGACCACGGTCTTGGAGTCCCTGCCATGTCTGCTGACGGCGTGGCTTTCGTCTCCGAGGGTCGGCAGCGCCATGGAGGGCGGAGATTCCTGCCTCAGCGACCTGTAGGCCGCTTGAGCGGCTTCCACCCCTGCGAAGGGGTAGACCCTGAAGTGGGCCACGTTGTTCGTCGCCGGGTCCTGGTATGCGGCTTCGCCACAGAACAACAGATCGGGTTGTTCGCTGCCGCACTGCTCCGTGGAGGCTTCGAGCACGCTCGCGTCGTTCTCCTGCGTCCAGCCGCCGGGCACGGCATCCAACCCGGGAAGGACCGACTCCACCACCTCTCGGTCCTCAAGAACCGGACGTGGCTGCCCCTCCGCGAGCGGGTCCCCCACGCCGTCCGTGGGAGCGCCGGAACCTCCCACTGCTCCGGTGGACTCCTGCCAGGGTGCTGCGCCGACTCCCTGCCCTGGCGACTCGTCCCCGCCGATCGCACGCACGCCGCCGTACACGGCGAGTGCCACGATCCCCAGCATGACGGCGACCAGCGCGACCAAGGCCCCCGGGCCGCCTCGGGAGGTCGAGATCGTCAGTGGGCCGAGGGAGATGTTGCTACCGCGCAGCCGGTTGCCGTCCCCGATGACCACGCTGCCGGTCGGTGCCGGCGGCACCGGGGGCGGCGGCGGTGCTTCGAGCAGCGCGATCAGTCGATGGGCGAAGGCCGGATCGGCGTCGAGGGCATCCCGCAACACAGCATGGAGCCGATCGGCCGCCGTAGAGTCCTCGGGGTCCTGGTCCAGCCCTGTGAGGGCTGCCTGACCTTGCTCCGTGCCCCTCAACCGGTCCCTCACCAAACCGGAGACCGCCTGTACCGTGCCCGTGCCGATCGCGGTCCCCGCACCCGTGACCGCGGCCACGACGAGTGGCACGACCGCCGACGCCAAGCCCGCTGTGTCCATGACATTCCCCCTCGTGTAGAGGCAAGCATGAAGTGCGCCGGCCAAGAATGGGAGGGGCCTGGCCCCGTGGACACCCTGGGGCAGCCCCTCCCTGGTGGCGACGGACGCGCGTGAGGCGCCCTCGCCGTGGGCGCGTGCACGGGTCGGTCCGGCTTCGACTCGGGCCGCCCCGGTAACGCGCTCCTCAACCCTGCTTCACTCGCTGCTTCATGTCGTCCAGTCCGGTCAGGATCGGGAAACCGCCCACGCTGAGCGCGTTGCCGTGCCCGGTCTGGTGGACGTCGAAGACGGACTGGAGCGCGGCGTAGAAGCCCTGGACGTCCAGGGTCTGGTTGACGGCCCGCTTGGCCTGGCGCAGGCCGAAGGGCGGCATCTTCGCGATCTTTTCGGCCAGCTCGCGGGCGGATTCGTCGAGCCGGTCGAGCGGGACGACCCGGTTCACCATCCCGACCTGCTCGGCCTCGCTGGCGGTGAGGGGTCTGCCGGTGAACAGGATCTCCTTGGCCTTGCGCGGTCCCAGCTCCCACGTGTGCCCGTGGTACTCGACCCCGCCGATGCCCATGTGCACCACGGGGTCGGAGAACTCGGCGTTCTCCGCGGCGACGATCAGGTCGCACGGCCAGCACAGCATCAGCCCGGCGGCGATGCACTTGCCCTGCACTGCGGCGATGGTGGGCTTGGGGATGTTGCGCCACTTCAGCGAGTACTCGAGGTAGCGCCGCGCCTCCGTGTTGTAGATCCACTCCAGGGTGATCTCGTCGGGGCCGGGCCAGCGGTCCTTCAGGTCGTGTCCGGCGGAGAAGTGCCGGCCGTTGGCACGCAGCACGACCACACGGACCTCCTCGTCCCCGGCCGCGCGGGTCCAGGCGGCGTCCAGGTCGTCGAGGAGGGACATGGTCTGGGCGTTGGCGGCCTCGGGGCGGTTGAGCGTGATGGCGGCGACGCCGCCTTCCGCTTCGTACAGGATCTGGTCCATGACCGGCGTCCTAACGCGGTAGGCCGAGGATGCGCTCGGCGATGATGTTGCGCTGAATCTCACTGGTGCCACCGGCGATGGTGCCGGCGAAGCTGCGCGCGTAGCGTTCGAACCAGCTGGAGACGAAGTCCTCGTGGTGCATGTGGTGGAACGGACCGGTGCGGGCGGGGTGCGCCAGCGCGTCGGCGCCGTGCGCCTCCAGGGCGTGCAGGGTGGCCGACTGGACGGCCTCGGAGCCCAGCAGTTTGAGTACGGAGATCTCGGCGGGATTGCGGTCCGGGCCCAGTTGCCGATGGCCTAGCAGCCTCAGGGCCGTCAGGTCCATGAGGAGGGTGGCGTACCACTCCTGGCCGGCGCCGGCGTCCCCGGCGTCGCGGACCAGGTCCTGGAGCCGTTCGGCGTACGACAGCCACAGCAGGGTGCGTTCGTGGCCGAGGGAGCCGTTGGCCACCCGCCAGCCCTCGTTGAGGGGGCCCACCAGATTCTCGCGCGGTACGCGTACGTCGG
>NZ_JAPSIW010000349.1 GCF_031178505.1 Streptomyces sp.
ACGTGGATGCGGGTGACGTCCTGCTCCGTGGTCATGCGTCCTTCTTCAGTTCCAGTGCCGAGAGGACCGCGTCCGCGACCTCCTCGGGGGTCCGCTCGTCGGTGGCGACGACGACCCGGGCGACTTCGGTGTACAGGTGGCGGCGGGCCTCCATCAGCTCGCGCCACTGGCGGCGCGGGTTGACGGCGAGCAGCGGCCGGGCGGTGTTGAGCCCCACCCGGCGTACGGCCTCCTCGACGTCCATGGAGAGGTACGCGACGGGCAGCCCGGCCAGCAGGGCGCGGGTCCCGGCGTCGAGGACCGCGCCGCCGCCGAGGGCGAGGACGCCCTCGTGCTCGGCGATCGCCGCGGCGACGGCGGCCCGCTCCAGGGCGCGGAAGTGTTCCTCGCCGTCCTCGACGAAGATGTCGGAGATCTCCCGGCCCTCGGCGGCGACGATGTCGGCGTCGGTGTCCCGGTAGGGCGCGCCGAGCCGTTCGGCGAGGAGCGCGCCCACCGTGGACTTGCCGGAGCCCATGGGTCCGACGAGGACGACCAGCGGCCCGCCGGTCACCGGATGTGCAGGTTGTCGAGGTACGACCGGACGTTGCGGCGGGTCTCGGGGACCGAGTCGCCGCCGAACTTCTCCAGCACGGCGTCGGCGAGGACCAGGGCGACCATGGCCTCGGCGACGATGCCCGCGGCCGGGACGGCGCAGACGTCGGAGCGCTGGTGGTGGGCGGCGGCGGCCTCGCCGGTGGCGACGTCGACGGTGGCGAGGGCGCGGGGGACGGTCGCGATGGGCTTCATCGCGGCGCGCACGCGCAGCAGCTCGCCGGTGGACAGGCCGCCCTCGGTGCCGCCGGAGCGGCCGGAGGTGCGCCGGATGCCCTCGTCGGTCCGCACGATCTCGTCGTGGGCCTTCGATCCGGGCACGCGGGCGAGGTCGAAGCCGTCGCCGACCTCGACGCCCTTGATGGCCTGGATGCCCATGAGCGCGGCGGCGAGCCGGGCGTCGAGGCGGCGGTCCCAGTGGACGTGGGAACCGAGGCCGACCGGGACGCCGTAGGCCAGGACCTCGACGACGCCGCCGAGGGTGTCGCCGTCCTTGTGGGCCTGGTCGATCTCCGCGACCATCGCCTTGCTCGCGTCGGCGTCGAGGCAGCGGACCGGGTCGGCGTCGAGCTTCTCGACGTCGGCGGGGGTCGGGTACACGCCGTAGGGGGCCTTGGCGGCGGCCAGCTCCACGACGTGGCTGACGATCTCGATGCCGGCGGCCTCCTTGAGGAAGGAGCGGGCGACGGCGCCGAGGGCGACGCGGGCGGCGGTCTCCCGGGCGCTGGCGCGCTCCAGGATCGGCCGGGCCTCGTCGAAGCCGTACTTCTGCATGCCGGCGAGGTCGGCGTGGCCGGGGCGGGGGCGGGTGAGCGGTGCGTTGCGGCCGGTCTCCTTGAGCTCCGACGGGTCGACCGGGTCGGCCGACATGACCTTCTCCCACTTGGGCCACTCGGTGTTGCCGACCATGACGGCGATCGGGGAGCCGAGGGAGAGGCCGTGCCGGACGCCGCCGAGGAAGGTGATCTCGTCCTGCTCGAACTTCATCCGGGCGCCGCGTCCATATCCGAGGCGCCGCCGCGCGAGGTGGTCGGCCACCAGCTCAGTGGTGACCGGGACACCGGCGGGAAGACCCTCAAGGGTCGCGACCAGCGCGGGTCCGTGGGATTCCCCAGCGGTCAGCCAACGCAACCTGCTCAACGATGCTCCTCATGCTCGCGCCTGGGCACTGCGACGGCGCGGCCGGGTGCGCGGCCCTGGCCCGCCACCTCAGATCCTCCCACGTCCGGAGCGTCCCCTTGGTCCCGGTCCAGCTGTCGGACGCGCGTCTCGCCCTGTGGGCCGCCGGAGGTGTCGTCGTCCGGACCCGCCGGGCCCCGGCCGCGGGCCCTGCGGGACCGCACGGCTCCGTAGCCGAGAGCCCCGCAGCCCAGGACGACGACGGTCCAGCGCGCCCAGGCCGGGACGTCGCTGAAGAACCCCACGTACAGAAAACGCGCCAGATCGAGGCCCGCGTCCCACTTCGACGCCAGCACCATATCGTCGCCCATGTCCCCTGTGTCCCCCCGTGTCCTTCGCTTTCGTGCCGCCGCCCGTCAGCGGGCGGCCAGTGCCCGCTCCCCCGCCGCGCGCATCGCGGCGAGCGGCGCGCGCGGGACGCCCGTCATCTGTTCGACCTGGAGGACCGCCTGGTGGACCAGGAGGTCGAGGCCGCCCACCACCTTGCCGCCGCGCTCGGTCCAGGCGGCGGCCAGCGGTGTCGGCCACGGGTCGTACAGGACGTCGAAAAGGGTGCCCACCCGGTCGGGTACCTCCCCGCCGAGGGCGTTGGTGGTGCCGGCCGGGGTGGTCGCGACGACCAGCGGCGCGGTGAAGGCCTCGGCCGCGCGATCCCAGCCGGCCGTACGGACCTCCACGCCGAGGCGCTCGCCCCAGCCGCGCATCTCCTCGGCGCGGGCCTCGCTCCGTACGTAGGCCGTGACGGGGCCCGCGCAGACGCGGGCCAGCGCGGCGAGGGCGGAGGAGGCGGTG
The DNA here is from genome assembly GCF_031178505.1 of Streptomyces sp. Classification (GTDB taxonomy): domain Bacteria; phylum Actinomycetota; class Actinomycetes; order Streptomycetales; family Streptomycetaceae; genus Streptomyces; species Streptomyces gulbargensis. The sequence goes on from NZ_JAPSIW010000349.1 coordinate 2,566, forward strand.
GCGCCGGCGCCGAGGACGGCCGCCGACTCCACCTTCTCGACGCCCCGCTCGCGCAGGGCGGCGATCATGCCGGGGATGTCGGTGTTGTCACCGACCCTGCGCCCGTCCGCACGGAACACCACCGTGTTGACCGCCTCCACCGAGGCCGCCGTGTCGCTGATCCCGTCCAGCAGCGGGATGATCGCCCGCTTGAGCGGCATGGTCAGCGAGAGGCCGGCCCAGGTGTCGTCGAGCTCGGCGACGAAGCCGGGCAGTGCCGCCTCGTCCACCTCGAAGCGGTCGTAGGACCAGTTCCCCAGGCCGAGCGCCTCGTACGCGGCCCGGTGCAGGACCGGGGAGAGCGAGTGGGCGATCGGCGAACCGAGGACGGCCGCGCGGCGGCGCGTCTCACTGGTTCGTGCTGGCATTGAACTTGTCCTTCAGGATGAGGAATTCGGCGTGCGTCTTGGCGAACTCGGTCTTGTTCATGCCGTCCGTGGCCACGAAGTAGATCCAGCCGTCCTTCGTGGGGTCGAGCATGGCGGCGAGTGCCTCGCTGCCCGGGTTGCCGATGGGGCCGGGCGGCAGGCCCTTGTGCTTGTAGGTGTTGTACGGGTCGGTGTTGGTGTTGGCTTCCTTCTCCGAGATCTTGATCTCGGACTGGCCCTTGAGGTAGTTCAGCGTGGAGTCGAACTGGAGGAGCTGGTAGGTCTCCCGGTTGTCGGGCTGGAGGCGGTTGTAGACGACCTCGGCCATCTTGCGGAAGTCGTCGTGCGTCTTGCCCTCGGCCTGCACGAGGCTCGCGACGGTCACCAGGTCCCACGGACTCTTCATGCCGAGCTCCCGGGACTTCGTCTCCAGGTCGAGCTTGGCGTACTCCTGGTTGGCGCGGCTCACCATCTTGCGGAGCGCGTCCTCGGGCTTGCTGCTCTTCGCGACCGGGTAGCTGGCCGGGAAGAGGAAGCCTTCCAGGGGGTCCTTGACGTTCTGGTGCCCCTTGGCCCAGTCGGGCAGGCCCAGCGAGTCCGCCTTGGTGAGGGCGATCTCCCTGGTGGTGCCGGGTTCGAGGTTGAGGCGCTGGTCCAGCCGCTCGTACACCCAGGCGTTGCGCTTGCCCTCGGGGATGATCAGGTTGGCCTGGCTGGCCGCGTTGAGCATGAGGTCGACCGCGCTCTCGGCGGACATCTCCTTCTTCAGCGTGTAGACGCCGGCCTGGATGGTGAGGCCTTTGGGGTGGCGCTGCTGCGCCGAGACGAAGGCGTCGACACTCTTGACCACACCCTCCTTCTTGAGGATGTTGCCGATGTCGTAGCCGCCGGCGCCCTTGGGGATCTCGACCTGGACCTCGCCGGTGCCCGAGCCCGTGTAATCGGGGGCCTCGCCGAACTGGCCCTGCCAGAACTGGTAGCCGAAGTAGCCGACGCCGCCGACGCCGCCGACGAGGACCGCCGCGACGACCAGGCAGGCGAAGCCGTTCTTGCCCTTGCGCTTCTTGGCCTTGTTGCGGCGCTCACGGTCGTCGCCGCGCGAGCCGCGACCACCACGGCCCGCGCTCTCGGTCGCGTGGGCCTCGTCGGGGTCGTCGTCCTCGCCGGTGAAGAAGGGGTGGCGTTCCTCCGGCCCGGAGTCGCGGTCGTCCCCGGCCTCCCGGTCGTGCTCCCGCGTCGGCGGTTCCTGCCGCCGGCCCGGGGGCTGCGGGGGCGGGTAGGCCTCGGGAGTGCCGTAGAGGTCGGGGTCCTGGCCGCCGTACGGGTCGGTGGGGGGCGCGGTGTACGGCATGGCGGCCTGGCCGGTCTCCCAGGTGCCGTCGTACTGGTGTCCGGGGTCCCCGGGCGTGTCGTAACCGCCCGGGTATCCCGGCTGCTCGTACTGCCGCTGGTCGTCGTAGCCCTGCGGCGCGTACTGTTCGTGCTGCGCCTGCTGGTGCTGGTGATGCGCGTGGGACTGCTGCTGGTCCACCGGCTGTTGCTGGTGTTGTTGCTGGTACGGGTCTGGCGCGTAGCCCTGCCCGCCGTCCGGCTGCGCGTACGGATCCTGGTAACCCTGCTGCGGGTAACCCGGGTCCCCGTGGCCGTACTGCGTCGCCTGCTGCGGGTGCGGGTGGTACTGCTGCTGGCCCTCCCACCCCTGGTCCCCGTACAAGGGGTCCGTGGGGTGCCACGGTTCGGAGCCGGGGCTCCGGCCATACTCAGTCATCGATCCCCAAAACAGCCGCGAGGCTTCCGGACGATCCGCCTCTACGTAGTGCGGTAGCTGTTCGAACACCGCCGCATCGCGCGGAACGTTACCGTATCGCGATCAGATGACCACTTCGACGCCCTCACCGGGCGGATTACCTGATACCCGTTCGGACTCAAGAGCGTTCTGCAGGATGATCACAGCGGCGGCCTGGTCGATGACGGAGCGCCCCTTCTTCGCCTTCACTCCGGAGGCGCGCAGTCCGTGGGTCGCGCTCACCGTCGTCATCCGCTCGTCCACCAGCCGGACCGGTACCGGGGCGATGCCCTTGGCCATCTCGCGGGCGAAGGCACGGACCTTGGCCGCGGCCGGGCCCTCCCGCCCGCTGAGCGAGCGGGGCAGGCCCACGACGACCTCGATCGGCTCGTACTCCTCGACGAGCCGGCGGAGCCGCCGGTGGGCGGCCGGGACGTCACGCCCCGGCACGGTCTCCACCGGCGTGGCCAGGACCCCGTCGGGGTCGCACGAAGCGACCCCGATCCGGGCGTCTCCGACGTCGACGGCGAGTCGTCGTCCTCGTCGCATCAGGCCGTTTCCACCACGAGGCGCTCGACGGCGGCGATGGCCTCACCGACGGCCTCCGGGTTCTGGCCGCCTCCCTGGGCGACGTCCGGCTTGCCGCCGCCACCGCCGCCGAGGGTCTTGGCGGCCGTGCGGACCAGCTCGCCGGCCTTGAGACCGCGCTCGCGGGCGGCCTCGTTGGTGGCGATGACCGTGAGCGGCTTGCCGTTGGCCGTGGTGAAGAGGGCCACGACGGCCGGCCGGTCGGAGGAGATGCGGCCGCGGACGTCCAGGACCAGCTTGCGCAGGTCGTCGGCGCCGGTACCGTCCGGCACCTGGCCGGTGACCAGGGCGACGCCGCGGATGTCCTTGGCGGACTCGACCAGGCCGGCGGCGGCCTGGAGGACCTTCTCCGCGCGGAACTTCTCGATCTCCTTCTCGGCGTCCTTCAGCTTGCCGAGCATGGTGGAGATCTTCTCCGGCAGTTCCTCGGGGCGGCCCTTGACCAGCTCCTGGAGCTGGGCGACGACCGTGTGCTCCTTGGCGAGGAAGTTGTACGCGTCGACGCCGACGAGGGCCTCGATGCGGCGCACGCCGGAGCCGATGGAGGACTCGCCGAGGAGCTTCACCAGACCCAGCTGGGCGGTGTTGTGGACGTGCGTACCGCCGCACAGCTCCTTGGAGAAGTCCCCGATGGTGACGACGCGGACCTTCTCGCCGTACTTCTCGCCGAACTCGGCGATGGCGCCCTGGCGCTTGGCCTCGTCGATCGGCATGACCTCGGCGTGCACGTCCAGCTCGCGGGCGAGCACCTCGTTGATCTTCTGCTCGACGTCCATGAGGACCGTGCCGGGGACGGCGTTCGGGGAACCGAAGTCGAAGCGGAAGCGGCCGGGCTGGTTCTCGGAACCGGCCTGGGCGGCCGTCGGACCGAGGGCGTCGCGCAGCGCCTGGTGGGTCAGGTGGGTGGCCGAGTGGGCGCGGGCGATGGCCCGGCGGCGGCGCACGTCGATGGCGGCGTAGGCGGTGGCGCCCACGGTCACCTCGCCGACCTGCACCGAACCCTTGTGCACGGAGACGCCGGGGACCGGCTGCTGCACGTCGCGGACCTCGATGACGGCGCCGGAGTGCAGCTTGATGCGGCCCTGGTCGGCGATCTGGCCGCCGCCCTCGGCGTAGAACGGGGTGCGGTCGAGGACGACCTCGACCTCGTCGCCCTCGCTGGCGGCCGGCGACGGGACACCGTTGACCAGCAGGCCGACGACGGTGGTCTCGCCCTCGGTGTTGGTGTAGCCGGTGAACTCCGTGGCGCCGGCGGTGTCGGCGATCTCGCGGTACGAGGTGACGTCGGCGTGACCGGTCTTCTTGGCCTGGGCGTCGGCCTTGGCCCGCTCCCGCTGCTCCTTCATCAGGCGGCGGAAGCCGTCCTCGTCCACGGACAGCCCCTGCTCGGCGGCCATCTCCAGGGTGAGGTCGATCGGGAAGCCCCAGGTGTCGTGGAGCAGGAACGCCTTGTCGCCGGAGAGGACGCTGCCGCCGGCGGCCTTGGTCTCGGTGACGGCGGTGTCGAGGATGTTGGTGCCGCCCTTGAGGGCCTTGAGGAACGCGGCCTCCTCGGCGAGGGCGACGGCCTCGATGCGCTTGCGGTCGGTGACCAGCTCCGGGTACTGCTCGCCCATCGTGGTGATCACGGTGTCGACGAGCTCGCCGACGACCGGGCCGGTGGCGCCGAGCAGGCGCATGTTGCGGAC
>NZ_JAPSIW010000350.1 GCF_031178505.1 Streptomyces sp.
GCCGGTTAGATCTCATCTGATCACATTCTCACTATTTGCAGCACCGCAGGTCAGAGACCTACTAGAAGGCCATCAGGCTGCAATACAACTGAGACGACATACCCGTCCGCGCGGGTGCACAGATCCCGCAGCTGCTCACGCGGCTGCGACCCGGCCGGCGGCATCTGCGGGACACGACGCTGCACCGTCGTGCGAGGCCGCTCGCGCGGCTGCGTCGGGCGCTGGGGAGCAGCGGGACGGAGCCGGGGAGTGGGCCGCTTCGGCGGGACGGCGGAGGGCCGTCCCTCGGGCGCCTGCGTCTGGCGCTTGGGGGTCCGGTCGCTCTTGGGTGTGCGTCGTGGCCGGTCGGGCGCGGTCCGGACGAGGGCGGAGCGGCCCGAGGGCTGGGCCACGGGCGCGGTGGGCGTCGACACGGCCGGACGGGCCGGGACAGCGGGGCCGCGCACGCCTTGCGGTCGGCGGTCGGGCGGTAGCGGGTCTGGCTTCACCGTGGTGCAGCCTGTGATGCTCAGCAGGAGCAGGAGCAGGAGGGTGAGCGATCGACGTGGCACCGGCCCACTGTGCGACACCAGCGGATGCCGGCGGGCGGTGCCACGCGGCCGGTCACCACAAGGAAGGACGGGAGCCGAGCGACGCTGACGCGGCTCATCCCGTCATCCGGGCCCCGAAGGGCGGGACGTCGGAGGCGGACAGGTCCGGGCGCGGCCGGTGGAGGCCTACGGGGTGGCGCCATCGGCCGGCCCCGTCGCGGGCGACGTCCACGTCGACTTCCACCACCAGCTGCGGGTCGACGAGCGTGACGTCCAGGACGTCGCGGCTGCCCCACCCGGCGGTGAACGTGCGCCCCGTCCACGGGTGTTCGCCGACGGCCGGGGTCAGTGCGTCAGCGAGGGCGGCCGTCGCGGTGCGGGCGAGGGGGACGGTGCGGCCGGTGTAGCGCAGGCGGCCCGTGCCGTCGTGGCGACCGAGCAGCAGCGTGCGGGGCGCGGCGGGCGTGCCGGTGACGGCGCCGACGATGGCCTCGGTGGTGACGCGGACCTTGTACTTGCCCCACGCCCTGGTCCCCGCGAGGTACGGCTCGGTCAGCCTCTTGAAGCACAGCCCTTCCAGGCCGGCGGAGGTCCAGGTGAGCCAGTCCAGCGCGGTGGCGGGGTCGGTGGTCGACGGGCACAGCGTGAACGGCGCCGTCAGGGGCGTGTCCGCGAACAGGGTCTCCAGCGCGGCCCGGCGGCGGGCGTAGGGCCAGGGGGTGAGGTCGGCGCCCTTTAGGCGTACGACGTCGAACACGACCAGATGCGCGGGCCAGGTCCGGGCGGCGGCTGCTGCGCCGGCGCCGCGGCGGCGGGCCAGGCGCTGCTGCAACCGCTCGAAAGCGAGGCGTTCGCCCTCCCACACCACTAGCTCCCCATCGAGGCCGGTGTCGGCGGGCAGCTGCGCGAGCGCGGCGTCGGCGATCTCGGGGAACGCGGCGGTCATGTCGGTGCCCTGCCGCGAGCGCAGCAGCACCCGCCCGTCGGCGTAGCGGGCGAGCTGTGCTCGGTAGCCGTCCCACTTAGGTTCTCCAGCGGCTCCGGGAGGCAAGTCGGGGCGGGCCACGGGCGTGGTGAGCATCGGGTCCGGCAGGGTCCAGGTCATGGCAGATGCCTTCCACCATCAGCCGGAGGTCGCCGGGTGGCGCCGAGCCGGGCTCGCGCCGCCAGGGGCGGCGCGAGCGGCCGGTGCCTGCGTCGCCGGTTACGGGGCCGGCTCGTAGCTCACGCTCTGGTCCGGGCACCCGGCAGCCGTCTCGCGCAGCGCCGCCACCTCGACTTCGTCGGCCGACAGGTTCCAGCGCAGTTTCGTGCCCACCCATTCGGCGACGTACCGGCAGTGCACCTCCCCGGCCGGCGGCAGCCACTCGGCCGGGTCCTGGTCGGCCTTCGACCGGTTCGAGCGCGCGGTGACCGCGACCAGACTCGCGGCCGCACCCTGACCCTGGTCGTTGGCGTACGCCTCACGCTGCTGCGCCGACCACCCGGAGGCGCCGCTGTCCCACGCCTCGGCGAGGGGCACCATGTGGTCGATGTCCAGACCGGACGCGGACGTCACTTCCACCTGGTCGTAGTACGAGAACCAGCTCCCGCCCGACAGGCGGCACCGGGGCCCGATCGTGGGCGGCTCCACCGCCTCCGCGATCAGGACCTCGTTGCGGGTGTGGCAGCCGTCTGCCGGGTCGTCGCCGCTGCTCCAGTGCTTGAACGCGTCGCGGTCGTAGCCGTCGCGGGACTCGGTATCCACCGGCAGCCGGCTGACCGCGTCCGACAGCGGCAGGGTCTCCGCGGCGTGGGCGGGCGTGGAGAGGGTGAGGGGCAGGATGGCGAGGGAGGCGGCGGCCAGGCCGCGCAGCACAGTGAGCATGAGCCGTTGATAGCGGCAGGTGAGGGGGCGCTTGCAGGCGTTCGCCGAGTGCGCCGCCCGTGTGAGTGGAATGGTCGTACCGGCGGGCAGAGGCCCGCGCGCGTGGTCTGCTCAGCGGCTGGAATCGCTGATACCGGGCGACCAGCTCCCCCACACGGGGCAGCACCAAAGGCCATGAATCGACCGTTGTGCATATATAGGCCCTTAACGGATGTTCCGTTGTTCCTTCCCGAGGAGTTGCGATGTCCTACGGTTCGACGGTGGGCCCCGGCAGCGCCCTGGCGGCCACCGGCCTGGCGACGGGACAGGTGTGGCTGATGGTGATCAGTGTGGTCGCCGTGCTGGTCGGCGTGGTCGCGGTCAGAACATCGTTCCGGCGCGGCAAGAGCGCGGTCGAGAAGTGACACGGCAGTTTGTGCCTGGTGGCCGTGGTGGGCGGCCGACCGCCGTTGACATCGCGGCACCCGTGCAACAGGTGGCGAAGCGGTGGCCGGGTGTGGCGCCGCTGCCGCGTGCCTGGCACGTGTCCTCCCCGGGGAGGGTCTTGCTGGGTGCGGTGCCATTGACGGCTTTCCTGGCCTGGGGAATCGCGCATGCCTACAGTACGGTCGTCACGCTGACGGGCGGCCGTCAGGGAATGGCGCTGCCGTGGCTGGTGTCCTTCCTGCTGCTGTGGTGGGTACCGCTGTCTTGGCTGGAGCGGCCCCGCACCATCTCGCCGCAGGATCAGGCAGAACTGGACCGTCTGACCGTGACCGTGCAGATCCCCGTCTACAACGAGGACCCGGACACGTTGCGCGCCTGTCTGCACTCTGTCCTGGTACAGACCCGGCCGGTGGACCGGATCCGGATCGTCGATGACGGCTCCGTCCGCGACGACGGCACGCCGATGACCTACGCCGACGTACGGGCCGAGTTCTTCGAGCGCACCGCCGCCCGGGGCGTGGAGGCGACCTGGGACCGCACTCCGAACCGGGGCAAGCGCCATGCCCAGATGCACGTGCTGGCCACCGACGATGCCGACGTGTTCGTCACTCTCGACAGCGACTCCCTCCTGGACCCGGAGGCGATCGCCGAGGGCCTGAAGCCTTTCGCCGACCCCAAGGTCACCTCCGTGGCCGGTCAGGTCGTCGTCCTCAACCACGATGCCAACGCGCTGACCCGGATGAGCAACCTGCTCTACCTGCCCTTCACTCGCGGGTTGCGCTCCGCCCAGTCCGTCCTCAGGCGGGTCACGATCAACTCGGGCACCCTCGCGTTCTACCGGGCGCGCGTCGTACGGGATGTGGCCGGCGTGTACGAGAACGAGATGTTCCGGGGCCGGCCGATGCAGATGAACGACGACTCCATGCTCACCTTCTACGGACTGCTGGCCGGCGACACCGTTCACCAGCCCTCCTCGCTCGTGTTCACTCTCGTCCCTCAACGCTGCTCGCACTACCTGCGCCAGCAAATGCGCTGGATGCGGGGCACCACCGTCCGCCACCTGTGGTGGCTGCGTTACATGCCGCCGACCGGCATTGTCTTCTGGTCTGCGGTGGCCGAGTACGTCCACATCGTCCTAGGCATCGCCATCCCGGCCGCCGTTCTCGCCGACCCCCACCTGCGCGCCGACACCGGAACGCTCGTCGCTGCCGGCCTCATCATCGGCACCGCCATGAGCTATCTGATGGCCCTGCGCCTGTTCACCGTCCACCGCACCGACATGCGCCTGCGCCAGACCCTGCTGCTGTTCGCCCTCGCCCCGCTCGCCGCGGCATGGCGGACCTTGATCCTGCGCCCGATGTACTTCTACGCGATGGCCACCTGCCACCGCATCAACCGATGGGGAACCCGCACCAGCGTCGAGGTCACCCGCTCCAGCCAAGAGCAACCCGCCTGACAGCTCCGCGAAGAAACGAGAGGCGCGAGCGGCGTGGCCGCCCCGTCAGGCGGCCGGCTCGTACGTCACCTCCTGGTCGGCGCAGTCGGCCACTGTCCCGCCCATCGCCGCCAAGCTCCAGCCGGGCACGGTCAGGAAGGCTGCCGACCGGCCGGGTCTCCGCCGGGGTCGTCGGCCAACTCGATGACTGCGGTGAACCTCTTGCCCACCGGCTCGCGCTGGACGGTTCAGGCTCGCTCCGGTCGTGGTGGTGCCCCGGACACTCGGGGGCGTGTCCGGGGTACCGGGAGGCTGTCACCGCGACGGGGGCGCGGGACAGCGTGGTCAGGCGACGGCGGCCAGCATCAGGGCGCAGAGCAGGCTACCGGTGGTGAGGACCAGGAGCACGGTCTCGGCGCGTGAGGCCAGCGTCGTCAGCATGCCGTATCCGGGTGGGTGTCTGCCGTGAGGGAGGCCTGGCCGGGGAGAGCGCCGGGCAGGGAGGCCCGGCGCTGAGGGCTTTCGGTCATCGGCCGCCGCCTGCGGCGAGGGGAGCCCAGGAGTAGCGCAGCTGGACTCCGTGGTCGCTGAGCCACCTGGTCTCGCGGTGGCGCAGGTCGGCCGCCACGTCCGGCGCGATGACGGCGGGCCACCGGGCGATCACCGTGTCCATCGCGCCGGTCTGGGCCAGTGCCCGCACCAGGCGCCAACCGGGACGGCGCACCGGGTCTACTTCGCCGTACGGGTCGGTGATCACGTCGGTGATCCGCAGCCCGTGGGCCGTCGCATAGGCGCGGCCTTCGGCCTGGGCGCGGTCGGCGGCCAGGGTGGGAAGCAGTCGGCCGCGTTCGGCGCACACGTACAGCACTGCGGTGCCGGCGCCAGCGCGGGTGGTGCGGTCCGCGGTGGTGGTCTCGGGTCTGCTCATCGTCGCCTCGCCGGTGGATGGGTCCGGGCCGACGCCGCACAAGGGGCAGACGGCCGGGGTGTCAGCGGCCGTGCGGGGGTTGGTCACCGAACGGCTGGTAATCACTCAACTCCGGTGCGCTGAGGCGGGTAAGGGAGGATCGTAGGGGCTCGGTTGAACTGGTTGAACGCACCCGGGGAGTCGTCATGACACGTCGACCGCGCACGCCGAATACCGCCCTGGCGGCACTCATGCAGGCAGGTGGGATCGGGAACGCGCAGCTTGCGCGCCGGGTGAACGCGACCGGCCGGGAACTGGGAGTGCGGCTGCACTACGACAAGTCCACGGTCTCCCACTGGCTGGCCGGGTCGGTGCCCAAGCCCGAGGCGCGCCCGGTCATCGCTGAGGCCCTGTCCCGGCTGACCGGGCGGCCCGTGACGTGCGCCGAGATCGGGTGGCAGGTCGAAGGAGGCCCGGAGGGCGCCGGGGCGGACACGGTGGCGGGCGTGGTGGACCTGAGCCGGGCGGACATGGACCCCACGCGGCGGGGCGTGCTGCGCACCGGCATGTACGCCGCAGCGCTCGCCGTGCCCCGCTTCGAGGACGTGTCGGGGCGGGTGGAGTCCGTGACCGCCGGGCGGACCGTGCGCATCGGCCGGTCCGACGTCGCCACGGTACGGACCATGACGGACAAGATCGCCGACATCCTGGACCAGGTCGGCGCCGGGCACGCCCGCCCGATGGCCGCCGCTTGGCTGGTCAACTCGGCAGGCCCCTACCTGCGGGCATCCGGGAGCGAGGAGACACGCCGGGACATGCGCGCGGCCGTCGCCGACTTCGTGTACCTCACCGGGTGGATGGCCATGTACGAGAACCAACAGGGCCTCGGGCAGCGCTACTACCTGCGCGCGCTGGAACTGGCCGGCGCCGCCGAGGACCACGTGACCTACTGCCGCACGCTACGCGGCATGAGCCTGCAAGCCACCCACCTCGGGCACGGGAAGAAGGGGCTTGAGCTGGCCGACGCCGCCGCCGAAGCAGCCCCAGCCGCAGGCCCGCGCCTGCAAGCCTTCCTGCGGGGCCAGCAGGCCGCCGCGGCCGCCATGACCGGCGCCCGCACCACCGCCCTGACCCGCCTGCGCCAGGCCGAGGCGGCACTGTCCCGCGCGGACGACCGGCGTGATGCGGTCGGCGGCTACGACCAGGCCGCTTACTACTTCCACGAGGCACACGTGCGCTGGCACCTCGGGGACCAGGCCGCGTCCGTCACCGCGCTGGAACGGTCGAACGCCGCGCGGTCGCCGCTGGAGCGGCAAGGCCGGCTGCACTGCCTCGGCGTCACCGCCGAACGGCAGTACCGCATGCGGCACATCGAGGCCGCATGCCGCACCTGGCACGCATTCCTCGACCACCACATCACCCTGTCCTCCGCGCGCGGCGACGAACACCTCAAGACCATGCTCCGCGCCCTGCCCGCCCACCGCACAGTCGCAGGCGTGACCGATCTGGAGGACCGCGCCCGCCAGGTCGCCGCACAGAAGGCCGCCTGATCCCCGCCCGCGCGCCGGAACGCAGACAGCGGGCGTGGTGACAGCCCGGTCCCGGTCAGTCGGTGCGCAGCTTCCGGCCCCACCGCTCGACGGCCTTGGCATCGCAGAACTCGCACAGCGGGGACCGGGCCCCGGAACCGTACTTATGGGTCGGCCGGCGGCAGGTCGAGCACGGCCCGATCTGGTCACCTCGGCACGTACGCGCTGATGCGTCCGGCTCACTGGCGGGCGGTACAGGGGCGGTCATCGGGGTTCCTCGTCGTCCCGGCGGCCACGAACGGCCGCTTCGAACGAAGAATAGAACGTAAT
>NZ_JAPSIW010001032.1 GCF_031178505.1 Streptomyces sp.
CCCTCGCTCGCCATTGGAATGGGGTTGTGTGTCATGTACGTCGAGGACGCGGTTCGTGCGCATGTGCTGGAGCGGCTTCAGGCGTCCGCCGGTGAGCGCGGCCGACGGGTGCTGCTGACCGGCGCGACGGTGGTCACGATGGACCCCGCGACCGGGGTGCTCGACAAGGGCGACGTCCTGATGGAGGGCGACCGGATCGCCGCGGTGGGCGCGGACCTGAGAGCGCAGGGCGCCGACGCGGACGCGGTGGTGATCGACGTGACGGGATGCGTCGTGGCGCCGGGCTTCGTCGACACCCACCGGCACGCCTGGGAGGCGCAGCTCCGCCGGATCATGCCGGACGTGGACGACCTGGCCGGCTACGTGACGACGACGCTCCTCGGGTACGCCCCGGTGTACCGGCCGCAGGACATGTACGTCGGAACGAGGCTGGCGGCGCTCACGGCGATCGACAGCGGCATCACCACGATGCTGGACTTCTCGCACAACTCCCGGACGGCCGCCCACTCGGACGCCGCGGTCCGGGCGCTGGTGGACACCGGCATCCGCGGCGTGCACGCGGCGATGGCCCCGCACTTCGGCGACTGGGACAAGCAGTGGCCGGCGGACGTGGCACGGCTGCGGGAGGAGTTCGGCAGCGAGCTGCTGTCCTTCCGCATCGCCGCCCTGGCCACCGGAGAGATCGCGGGACCGGAGCGTGCGTTCGGTCCGGCGCTGGCCGCCGAGGCCCGGGAGCTGGGCGTCGGTGTGAGCATCGACGCGGTGTTCGGGCAGGCGTCGTCACAGGCGATCCTGCGATGGGAGCGGGAGGGGCTGCTCGGACCGGATCTGACGATGATCCACTCGACCGGACTGACTGCCGAGGCATGGCGGGCGATCGGGGACAGCGGCACGACCGTCGCCCTGGCGCCGACCTCGGACGCGCAGATCGGCCTGGAGACGGCGATCCCCGCGGTGGACGAGGCACTGGCGGCCGGGGTGCGCCCCGGCCTGAGCATCGACGTCGAAGTGGCCCTCGCCAGCGACATGTTCACCCAGATGCGGGCCCTCCACGCCATCCAGCGGATGCGGGCCGTCAACGCCGCCTACGGCACGGACGCCGAGCCGCGGCGCATCAGCACCCTCGACGTGCTGGACTTCGCCACGGTGCAGGGGGCGCGGACCAACGGGCTCGGGGACGTGACCGGTTCGCTGACGCCGGGCAAGCAGGCGGACCTGCTCGTGGTGCGGGCCGAGGACGTCAACAACATGCCGCTGAACGACGCGGTGGGCACCCTGGTCCTCGGCAGCGACGCCCGCAACGTCGACACGGTGTTCATCGCCGGGCAGGTGCGCAAGTGGGACGGCCGCCTCCTCGACGTGGACCTGGCCGCGCTGCGCGACGAGGTCGCCGCCTCGCGGGACCACATCCTGCGCACGCACGCCGAGGCCTGAGCCGGACTCCCGGTGCCGGTGAGCGAACGGCCGGGCGGCGCCGCACGGACTGCGGCGCCGCCCGGCCGCGCCCCACCTGCGGGGCGCTGTCGCTCCGGGTGATTGCACCCAGCTGCGGTCAGACCGAGTCGACCACCAGCGCGCTGGCGGTGGCGAAGGTGTGCCGGAACTCCTTCAGGGGTGCGTACTCCTCCGAGTGGTAGAAGTCCCGTACGGCCTGCTTGTCGGGATGATCGCGATACGGGGCATGACGGCTCTCCTTGCTC
>NZ_JAPSIW010000020.1 GCF_031178505.1 Streptomyces sp.
CGCCGCCGGCGCCCGGCTCGGACCGGTACGGCCCTCGTCGGCGGCCGCGCGCTCGCGCAGCACCACCCGCTCGAAGCCCCCGACTGCCGGACCAGCAGCACCCGGCGCGGACCGGTCCGCGCCGGGGCAGGGTCCAGAGGGACCGGAACAGCGTCAGGGCCGCAGCAGGTAGCACGGACGGGTGCCACTGGAGGCCGCGCCGGGAATCGGGGCGGCCTCCACGTGCGCCACATTCACCATGTGACTTCCATCACGCTATCGACGCTTCCGTTTACGGTGCGCTACCCGGCCGGGCGACTGATCTCGTCAACTGAAGCGAGGGTGAATCCCTCAATAGGGAACTGTCCCTCCGATGTTGATGAGTTGGCTATATCGGGCGGCCGCCCGGCCGGGTAACTCTGCGAAATGGCAGCCAACTCCCCCTCCATAGACGGCTGATGGAGGCCCAATGCGGCTTCGCATTCGGACCGCTACTGTGGTTCCTGCTTCTCCTCACGGCACGTCAGGGGCAGGTCGATGAACCGGACTCTGGGAGCTCCGGGTCTGGCACACGACCCGGTCCACCACTGAGGGAGAGCTATGGGAGAGAAGCGCACGAGGCCGAACGGCGTCGACTGGAGGAGCGTGCGGCGACGCATCCGTCTCTGGCTGGCGCCCGTGTCGGCCGCCGTGTATTGGGGGATCCGAACGGTCCGAGAGAACTTCACTCGGCTGTGAGGCCCGCTCCGGCTATTCCGAGCTAAGCCGGAGCGGACCCTCAAGGCGGCGCGGTCGAGTCCCTGCACCCCGTATCGGGCGGGGGGCAGGGGCTCTCCGTCTTCGGATGCCCAGATTGCATCCGCTGCTGCCTGCACCCGCGTCCATCAATCTGCATATTGGAACGCGGATAGGCAACACCTTCGCACGGCGAGGCCTGTGCCTTCCAGCGCTACTCCGGCTGAGTATCGCCAGGGACGGGAGGGTGCGAGCGCTCAGGCTCGAACCGGCCGATCCCCAGGGCCGCCTCTCGCCAGTTGGCGATCAGCTGTACCTGCCATGCCGTGTCGTGCCGGAATCCGGGCGGCGGCGTGCCGGCTGGGACAACGGGCCACAGGATCGTGGCGGCGAAGCGTACGGCGTGCAGGGCGGCGGTGGCGTGGGCGTCGACGGCGTTGCCTTCCAAGCGGCGCAGCATGTCGAGGCGGGCAGCCGCCTCGATCAGCTCGTTGTAGGTCTTCGCGTACTCCTGCGCTCGGACGGCTGCGAGGTCATCCACGGGCTCCTCCGTCCCCTGCGGCATGCCGCCGGAGCAGGCGACGCAGGTCGGCCCAGACGGCGCGGGCTTCGTATCCGCAGAGCAGCATGGGGCTCCTCCCGGGTCAGGTGCTCTCGTGGTTCCAGGCGCTCGGCACGCGGCCGGGGAGCCGGTGGCCGACCTGGTGCTCTCCCTTGGTGCACGCGGTGAAGGGTCCGTTGGGGGCACGGAGTTCACGCACGCACGGGTCCAGGTGGTCGCGGTGCCAGGTGCTGGGGCCGGTGTATCCGCAGGTGGCGGGGTCGGTGAGTTCCTGCCAGGCCAGCCAGCATGCGTGCAGGCGGGCGACGGCGACCGGGTGCTCGAACCACAGGTGGCACCAGCGGGCATCGGCCGACGGCTCGGCGAGGTATCCGGGGACCAGCACCCCCTCGACCCACTCGATCAGGGCACGCAGCTCATCGTCGTACTCCGGCGGATCGAGCAGCAGAATGAACGGCGGGTACTGCCACTCCTCCTCGTTCGCTTCGCTCTCGGCGGCCTCCCCGCCGGCCGCTTCCGCCCGGTCGGCGGAGGCCTCGCCCGGCTCGTCACCCTCTCCCCCGGTGAGCGTCTTGACCAGGGCAGTCAGGTTCGCGACCTGGGCTTTGAGGTCTTCGATGTCCTCGAACATGCCGACCGGCACATCCAGCTGCGGGGTCTCCTCGGGTTCATCGGCCACTGCGCGCCGCCTTCCGCTCTTCGTACGCGGCGACCGCGCGCTTGGTGATGGCCTGCTCCTCGGCCCTCATCTGCGGGCCGATGTGCGCCATCGCCTCCTCGGCGTACCAGGGGCGCAGGCTGATCTGGGCGACCGGCATGCCGGTGGCCAGCAGCAGGGCCGTGCCCTTCTTCATGGCGCGGATCTCGGCCGGGTCGAGGACCTGCTCGCGCTGCTCGCTCCAGCTGCGGCTGCCGCCGTCCTTGGACTTGGAGTACGAGCCGCGCTCGACGTAGTGGGCGCCGGTCAGCGTGGACACGTCCTGGGCGAACTTCGCGTCGTCCATGCCGACGCCGATGATCTTTTTCGTGGCCGCGCTCCACATCGAGTCCATGCCGACCTCGCCCCACGCTTTCACGCCCTGCCGGTAGGACTGGAGGATCACCATCGGGGTGATCCCCCGGGACCCGAGGTGCGAGTACAGGTCGGGCAGGTCGGCGATCTTGCAGATGTTCGCGGCCTCGTCCAGGACGGCGCGCATGGGTTCCGGCAGGCGGCCGCCGTGGCGTTCGCCCGCCTCGGCGCCGGCGGTGAACACGGCGTCCGCCAGGGCGGCCACCACGGCGGAGGCCGGGCCGCCCTTCTTCGACAGCAGGTAGAGGGTGTCCTTGCTGAGGGCGAACTGTTCGGGGTCGAACCGCGGGTGACGCTTGTCCGGGGTGACCCACGCGAGGACCCTCTCGTCGCGCAGCGCACTGACCGCAGTTCGGGCATTTTGATAGATCCCGGACTGCGTTTCTTCCGCGATGTTGATCGAGCTGTCCACCTGCTCGGCGAGCACCGGCTCGTTGGCGTACAGGACCCGCAGCGGCGCCTTCTCTTTCGGATCGCTCAACCACTTCATGACGTCCCGGACGCTGCCGCCCTCCCAGTACGCGGCCCGGAACAGGCCCACCAGGAGGTCGCCGGCGGCTTGGCTCCAGAAGGGGTCGGCTTGCTCGCTGGTGATCTGGTTGACGAAGTGGCTGGCCAGCCGCTCGGCGCCTTCCAGCGTCTCCGCCTGGGCGATCATGTCCCACCACATCTGGCGCTCGGCCTGGGCCACGCCCTGGGTATCGAGAATCCACGGGCGCCCGACCTTCGCGCGGCTCGCCAGAGTGGCGGCGTACACGTCGGCCTTGTTCGACGTCATCAGCAGGGCGCCGGGCGCCTCCTCCGCCACCGGGATGGCCAGCGACGTCGACTTGCCCGCGCGGGGCGCCATGATGGCGACGTAGGTGTCCTCGTCGCTGCCGCGCAGCTCGACGCCGGACGGCACGTGATCCCCGAGGAGCACACCCCGGTCACGGGGCGGAAGGTCGGACGGCTTCCTCTCCTTCAGCGAAGCGCGCAGCCTCGTGGCGGTACGGGCCGCGTGCTTCGGCGTCAGCTCCCGCACCTGGTGCAGCGTCGCCAGGCTGCTCGGGTTGCGGTACCAGCGGAAGGCCCAGCGCAGGCCCCACACGATGAGGCCGACGACGGCGACGTCGGCGAGTGCGGCGCCGATCGCGGAGGCGGTCTGGGAGTGTGCCCACACGCCGGACCAGTCGGTGGCCATGCGGTAGACGGTCAGCGGGGAGGCCGGGGCCGCTTCGTCGCCGGTGAGGACCGCGCCGGCAGCGGCCCCGGCCCAGCTGGCGGCGGACAGGGTGACGGCTCCGCCGAACACGATCCCGCCGAAGGCCCATGCGCGGTCGGACTCGGTCATCATGAGCTGGCCTCCCTGGTGGTCACCCGGCGCCGGTTGGTGTCCGTGCGGTACAGCCGCTGCTCGGTGGAGGTGAGTTCGAGCGCGGCGGCGATGCCGGGCCGCGTGCCCAGTTTGATCAGGTACTTGCCGCGGCCCGGGTGCCGGGTGGTCTCTTCTTCCACGGGCCGCTGGTCGTCCTCGTCGTAGGTGGTGGGGTCGATGTCCAGGCCGGTGGAGGTGGCCGATGCCCAGGAGCTGACCATCATCACTTCCTGCTCGGTCAGCATCCGCTTGCCGGTGACGCGGCCCAGTTCCTCCGTGGTGGAGGCGCCGAGCACCCACGTGTCGCAGCGGTCCATCAGTCCGCGGGCCTTGGCTCGGTCCATCTCGGTGGGCAGGGCCTCGACGTCGAGCAGGGAGTGCGTCACGTAGATCGTGACGTCGTCGGTGGTGCGGTTGAGGCGGGAGATGGCGTCCATCGCGTCGACCAGGCCCGGGCCGGAGCGCAGGGCGCGCCACATTTCGTCCATGGGCAGGACCAGCTTGCGGTCCATCAGGCCGATGCTGCGGGCGGAGTCGATCGAGCTGTACGTGTACGCCCACGTGGCGATCATGCCCGCGCTGACGACGTCGTTGCCGCGGGCCCGCAGGGCGGAGATGTCCACGGAGACGGCGGGGGCGTTGATGTCCAGCGGGGTGGTTGTCGGCCCGTCGAACAGGCCCTTCAAAGGCCCGCCGATGAGGTTGTCGAGCCCGGCGACGACGGACCGGGTGAGGTCCTGGTAGCGCTCGCCGTCGGCGGCGAGTTTGGCCCGCAGTTCCTCCGGGGCGGCGCGCAGGACGTCGACGACGTCCTTGACGACGGGGTCGCTGCCGGACTCCTGGGCGGCGGAGGCCACCTGTACGGCGGTGTCGAGCGCGCTGCGCTCGATCTCGTCCGGGGCCCGGCCCAGGCCGTGCTTGGTGGACAGCAGCGCGACCAGGGTCTCAAGCCGGCGGCCGTTGAGGACGTCGAGCAGGGCCTCACGCCGGTCGGCGGGCAGCGACTGTACCCGGCCCTTGAGCGGGCCGGAGTCGAGCGGGTTGATGCGGCCGATGCCGTCGCCGATGCGCACCACAGACCCGCCGAGTTCGCTGATCAGGGTGGAGTACTCGCCCTTGACGTCGCCGGGTACGCACACCATGTGCCCGTACGCCGAGTAGACCAGGCAGATCCGTTTGACCAGCGCGCTCTTGCCCGCACCGGGCTGGGACATGACCCACACGCCCGGGTTAGTGGTCAATTTTCCGGTCCAGCCGCTGGGGTCTATGGCCACCAACTCACCGGTCAGGACGTCCCGACCGACCGGCACGCCGCGCGGCGGCAGGCCGGAACCGAGCAGGAAGGGGTAGATGGATCCGGCCTGCGTGGTGGGGCCGGTGTAGACGGTGCCGGAGTCCTCGACGGGCGCGCGGCCGCCGAACCGGCCGCCCCACCCGAGACGGGGGGCGAACCGGCTCCGCAGCTTCTTCTCCGCGCGCCGCTCCTCGCGGGTGAGCGTCTCCTCGACCTTGGGGGCAATCCGCTTGGGACTGGCCACCGTCGGCGGTTTGGGCTTACGCGCCATCGTCAGTCCTTCACGAGCGGGTTGTAGCCCAGCGGCAGTCCGGCCGCGAAGACGGCGGCCTGGGCGCCGTAGGCGGGACGCATGCGGATACCCCGGGTCGCCTTCACGGCCCGCTCCAGTTCCTGGCGGGCGGCGGGCAGGTCGGCGGTGCGGCGGGCGGTGACGGTCACCATCAGCGTCCAGTCCACGACCTGGGAGCCGCCGGCCATCTGGGCGGCGGCCTGCTCGGCGCGCTGGGTGTCCGCGCGCTGCGACCACTTGGCGCGGCCCTTGACCTCGGCGGTTGCCTGGGCGCGCTGGTGGGCGTGGCTGATCTCCCGTTCCAGCACCGCCTCGCCCTCGTAGGGGTCCAGCACCCGGTAGGCGAGGGTGATGCGGCGCTGGAAGCGGCCGGGCGCGAGCAGGGGCAGCAGCACGCTGTAGGCGATGGGGCGGCGCGGCATCTCCCGCAGCACCCACGAGACGGACACGCCGCCGTCGTGGCTGTACTCCTCCCAGCCGTCGTCGGCGGCCTGCGGTCCGCACTCCGACCAGGACAGGTCGGCGAACTCGGCGTCGCGGGCGTGGAACACGTCCGGGTCGTAGGCGCTCCTGACGAGGCGTCGCAGGTCGACGTCGTTCGCGCGGCGCTCGATGTCGGTTCCGGTGCCGGACAGGTCGAGCGAGTCCACGACCTTCAGCGCCTCGGCAACCTGGTCGGACAGCTCCTGCGGCGGGTTGGCGCCGGCCGTGGGGTCAACGACGACGGTCATCCACGGGGCCACGCTGGCGGTGGCGTGCGGGGTCGTACGCACCAGCTCGGAGACGATCTGTTTCGCGAGCTGCGGGGCGCCCGGGTCCTGGCGGGCCTTCACGTCATCTCCCAGGGCTTCACCGGCGCCCGGGGTGATCTGGATGGTCACCGAGGCACCCTTGACCTGCTCGTCGGTGGACATGGCGTCCAGGACCGAGGACCAGGTGCGCAAGCTGCTCTGCACGGTGCCGGTCGGGGCCATCAGGCTGCCACCGGGAGCGAGGAGTGTGGTGACGGCCATGCGGCCGCTCGCGCGGTCGTGGACGACGCCGACCTTCCTGCCGGTGGTCGGGTCGTAGGCCTTGATCAGAGTGGAGGAGGCGCCCACGCCCGGCAGGTCGAGCGCGTAGGGGTGCGGGAGCAGCACCCGCCGGTAGGAGGTGGCATCCACGCGGGCGGCCCGCCGCCACGACAGCTTGGCCCAGTAGTAGGACAGGGCGGGCATGCCGTGGCGGCTGGAGGCGGCCAGCGCGAGGATCGCCAGGGTGACCGGGATGGTCACGAGCAGGGAGGCCGGTGCCTGGGTGCCGATGATGCCCTCAGCCACCAGGACCACGGCCGCGATCATCGTGGCGCCCTTGCTGAGCCCGCCGAAGCCGAAGCTCCGGCGGGTGCGGAACCCGTCGACCATGAGGGCCTTGGGCACCTCGTGCTGGGTGCTCACTGGTTGTTGCCCCCGCTTCCGATCTGTCCGCTCGCGTCCTGGATGGTGTTGTTCACGCCGTCCAGGACCTGGATGGCGATTCCGGCCCCGCCGGCGGCGGCGCCTGCCCCGCCCGCGGCACCCGCAGCGCTTCCGCCTCCTGCCGCACCGGCGCTCTGGCCTCCGGCGCCTGCGGCCGCACCGGCGCCCTGACCTGCCGGGCCCCCGCCCCCGGCCGCCTGCCCCGGGACGGGCGTGCGGCTGGCCTGGTTGCGGGCCGCCTGGGTCTGGGCATCGCTTCCGTCCGTGCCGCCCTGGCCGGACGAACCCTCCCGGCCCTCGGGGCCGTTCTGGCTGCCCATGGACTGCTCGACGTAGCGGGCGTACTCCAGGGGCGTCATGGGAGCGACGCCTCCGTCGTCCTTGCCACCGCCATCCTGCTTGCCCTTGAAGTAGCCTCCGGCTGCGGACAGCGCTCCGGTGAAACCGCCGGAGGCCATGCCGCCACCGACTGCCTCGCCGAACGGGGCGAACAGACGGGTCAGCGGCCCCGGCGCGAGGATCGCCAAGAGGAACGTGGCGCAGCCTCGCAGCCACTCGGCCAGGGTGCCAGCGTTGCCGAACTCGCTGAACCCGACGCAGATGATCACTGCCAGGATCGGCTTGTAGGCGATGACGACGAGGATCGAGGTAATGAGGCGGGGCGCCCATTGCCGAGTGGTGTCCCCGCCGACGCGGCCGCCGCCGGCCACCGGCAGCAGCAGGCACTGGATCGGGATCGCGGACTGGCGCAGGAACACCATCACCAGCTGGATGAAGCCGATGAGCAGCAGGACCGTGACGACGCACAGCATGGTGACCGGGTTCTTGACGGCGGCAGGCACCATCACGCCGACGATCGTCTCGTAGGCCCTGCCGTCGTCCTTGAAGGTCTCATCCACCAACCCGGTGGTCAGCCTGTCTCCGGCGACAAGCAGCAGCGCGATCAAGCCGACACCGACCGTGGAGAGGATGATGTTCTCCACCCAGCCGAGCATCGCCCGTCCGATGTGCTTGGACTGGCCGGTGATCGCCATCTTGCCGATCTGCCACATGGCTCCGGCTGTGGCGATAACGAGCCCGAGCCAGGTAAGCATCCCTGCGAGGCTGACCTTGGAGTCCTTACCGAAGAGGCCGGTGCCTTCGAGGTCGACTGACGGCCCCAACAGGGCCACGGTGAGAACCTTCTTGATGGTCCACTTGGTGACGTCAGCGGCCGAGTTGATCACATCGCCGAGGATGCTGTCCCAGACCTCTTTCCAGGCCTCGTTGACCTTGTCGTTGACCGTGTCACCGATCTTCTCGCAGAGGTCGTAGGCTCCTCCGCCCGTGACGATGTTGGTGATGACCCCGACCGGAGACACGGTGGCGGCGCCATCGCAGGCCAGTTCCACGCCACCACCGACGATCCCGTCGGCCGCCGCAGGCTGCGGCGCGGCGACGGCCACGCCGAGCACAGCGACCAGGGCCAGCAGCACCGCCGCGAGACGCCTCACGAAGCCTCACGGATGGCAACCCACCCGAACTCGTTGAACTGGGCGTCGCCCGGGACAGCCATCCCCGGCTTGCTGGAACCGGCCTGCTTCTGGGCATCGGCGCTCGCCTGGCCCGACAGCTTCCAGTCTCCGTCCTCCCAGCGGGTGCCCATCAGCAACCGGATGTAGGAGGTGGACTCCTTCTCCAGCTCGCCCTTCTTCATCGCGACCCGCCCCAGCAGCCAGACGCTGACCTCGTCGTCGCTCTTCTTGAGCACCTTGAAGCCGACCACGGTGGTGCGCACGTACGAGCCGGGCGGCAGGTCACCGTCCGCAGGCACGCCCATCTGCCGGCGGAACTTCTTGTCGGTCTCGTGCCCGGCCTGCTCGATCTGCTGGGCGGCCTGCTCGCTGTGGTCGGCGGCGCTGATGTACGAGTTGTAGACGCGCATCTGCCCATCGACCGCGTCCTTGCCCGGCTCGATGGTGCTGTTGGTTGCGTTCACCGCCATCGCCACCGCGCCCTCGGTGGTGTGCGGGTAGCCCACCTCGCTGCCGTGCTTGTCGGTGCGGCTGCCTCGAGGAAGCGCCGCCCACTGCTCGGGCTCCGTCCAGTCATCCGGCGCGGTGTAGCCCGGGGCCGGGCTCGCCGAAACCGAGCTGGACGTGCTCGGCGATGATCCGCCCTTGCCCGTGGGCTCCTCGTCATCGCCCCCAGCGAGCACGGCATACCCGGTCAGGGCCAGCACCGCCGCGAGAGCGGCTCCGGCCAGCCATGTGCCGCGGGTGTTCCAGGTTCCCCTCGTACGTGACACAGCGCGCCGCCTAACCCGCGATGCCGTTGAGGATGGTGATCAGGCTTCCGGCCAGCAGAATCGTGGCCACACCGCCGCCCATCCACTTGAACGGCTCGGAACCGCCGCCGTTGCGGGACTTGTCCGCGACCGCCAGCTTGTAGACACCGAAGCCCGCGCCCCCTGCACCCGCCAAGATCAAAAGCCACAAGCCGTAACCGAACAGCTTGGACACGGGGTCACTGAGTCCGGGGATCTCGGTGGGCTCGGCGCCGGGGATGACGGCGGCTGCGAACGTGACCGCCTCGTGGGCCATGGCCAGGTTCATCGTTCAGTTCCCTTCCATCTGGCGCCGCAGCTTCTCCGCCGCGGCCCTCACGTCTTTGTGCTCCAGGGCCTCGTCGGCGCCCTCGACCGTCCGCAGCACCGGCAGGTACGGCACCCGCGCCACCCCCGCCAGACGGCTCTCCAGAGCCCGGATGCGGTAGCGCGCAGCCGGGACGGGCTTCGCCGGTGCGTCGGAGACCAGCACCAGCCACGGACGCGGCAGACCGTTTGTCCAGTTGCGCAGCATGTGCTCCACACAGCTCGCCCCGTACACGGTCGTCTCGGCCAGCAACACCGGCAGTGCCCCGTACGGAATGGACTCGTTGGGGTGCAGCAGCCTGGCCGTACCCTCGCCCCGGGGGTCGATCATCCGGGAGACCACCGCCCCGGCAATGCCGTACCCGTGCACCGGGATCAGCGCGTACCGGAGTCCAACCGGTGCACTGACCTGCGGGGTTGCCACCCCGGTTTGGGTCATCACGTCGCAACTCCCCCCTGTCTGAGTGTGTTTGGCCAGCCGCGATCTTGGGCTGTGGGACTACTGAGGCTAGCGTGATCCGCTGACAACAGTGAGTAGCAATTTTTGCGTCGGTGAAAGGTCAGATGCGCAGTGGCGTTGTACGACGGTGCCCGGGCTCGCGCTCTGCGGCTCCAGGCCAGGATTTCCACCGAAGAACTGGCCACCGCCGCAGGAGTCAGCCCGAACACCGTGCGCTCCGCTGAAAAAGGCACCCACCAGCCACGCCCCCGAGTCGCCAACGCCATCGCCCGGGCGCTGGGAGTTCCGGTCAGTGAACTCCTGCACCGTGAGCGGACTCTGACCTTACGTGACACACGTTGGCGGCTCGGACTCACCCAGGCCCAAATGGGAGCGCGCATCGGCGTCGTCCGCCAGCAGGTCTCCCAGGTGGAACGCGGCGTCGCCGGCGTACGATCCGCAGCCGCCTGGGCCGCCGCGTACGGACTGACGCTCGCGCAATGGACGGGCGCCCATCAGACGGCTCGTGATCTAGTACGAC
Source organism: Streptomyces sp. (assembly GCF_031178505.1). Classification (GTDB taxonomy): domain Bacteria; phylum Actinomycetota; class Actinomycetes; order Streptomycetales; family Streptomycetaceae; genus Streptomyces; species Streptomyces gulbargensis. Next base: position 10,361 of record NZ_JAPSIW010000020.1, read on the forward strand.
GCAAAGTTGCCGCGCAGACACACCGGCGCGGCAAGCGGTTAACGGGGGGATCTGACGCGTGAAGCTGCTCATCCGAGCTGCCGCCGCCGTGGTCGCACTGCTCGTGCTGGCCGTCACCGGCCTGATGGCCATGGTGCTCGTCGACGGCGACGCCGAAGCAACCGAAGTCACCGGCGGGGGCGGCGCCGGTGGCCTCAAAGGCGTCCCCGAAGAGTTCCACACCTGGATCCTCAAGGCCGCCGAGGAATGCAAGCAGCCCGAACTGACCCCGGCCCTGCTCGCCGCCCAGCTGTACCAAGAGAGCCGGTTCGAGACCCGAGCCCGCTCCCACGTCGGCGCGCAGGGACCAGCCCAGTTCATGCCCGGCACCTGGGCAACGTGGGGCAGGGACTCCGACAAGAACGGCGAGGCCAGCCCGTGGGACATCGGCGACGCCGTCATGGCCCAGGGCCGCATGATGTGCTCGCTGATCAAGCAGGCGAAAAGCTCCGGATACGGCGGCGACGCCCGCTCCCTCGCTCTGGCCGGCTACAACGCCGGATGGGGCGCGGTCGAGAAGTACCGGGGCATCCCGCCCTACGCCGAGACCCAGAACTACGTCCGCATCATCCTCGCCACGATGAAGCAGTTCGAGGGCCCCAGCCGACTCCAGATCGAAGGCTCCGGATCCGGCGCCGACGCCCTGCGCAAGGCCGCCGGACGGCTCGGCACCCCCTACGCCTACGGAGGCGGCGGACCCCAGGGCCCTTCCCTGGGCTTTTGCAGCGGAGGCGGCGGATACCGGAACGGCACCTGCGTCGCCGACGACACCGTCGGCTTCGACTGCTCCTCGCTCGTCCAGTACGCCTACTGGCCCGACCTGAAGCTCCCCCGGACCGCGGCCGCACAGTACGGAGCCACCTCCGACCGCGCCGTATCCCGCCAGGATCTCAAGCCGGGCGACCTGCTTTTCTGGAGTCACGGGGGCTCCGGCGCGATCTACCACGTCGCCCTGTACGCCGGAGAAGGCAACGTCCTCCACGCCCCCCGCACCGGCAAGACCGTCGAACTCGTCGCCCTGGCCACCGCCATGCCCGACGCCGACTACTACGGCGCCACACGGCCCTGACCCGAAACGACGTCTGCCGCAGACCGAGAAGCGGTCTGCGGCACACGGTGCCCGCCCGGTGCTCTACCGAATCTTGCCACTCTTCGGCGCGGGCCCGGCCTCGCGGTGCGCGGCCACTCCGGGTGTGGTCGGTGCCGCCCCCTTCGCGGCCTTAGTAGGGCCCACGCTCGGCGACGTCGAGCGCGCAGCCGCAGTGTTCACCTTCGGCCCCGACCCCGTCGACGGCTTGCGCAGTGCATCGTTGACAGCCTGCACCAGGCGCCGCCCCACCTGCGACTGCGGACCCTCCTGCCACGCGGTGTCCTTCGACAGCCGGGCAAGGTGCTCCGCGACCGACTGGCCCTTGCTCTCCATGTCCGCCATCCGCGCGGCGACCAGAGGCCACTGACGCGCCGAGACGAGGAGATCCGCTTCCCGCTCCGCGCCGGGCATCGCCTCGCGCACCATACGCGCGAACCGCTGGTTCTCCGTCGGCGCGATGGACAGTTGCCGAAGGGCCCGCTCCCGGTCCCCCAGGTCGAGATCCTTTGGGATGTCCAGCCCGGTCGTCAGCGGCCCGTACGACAACGTCGCGTCCCGGCTCGTGGTCGGCACCTCCGCCGCCGAGAGCACCTTGGCGACCGCCTGGTCGACGCCGACGCCCTCCTCATGCGCAGACGCGAGGATCGCACGCACGTCGACTCCGCGCTCGTTCAGCGTCGCCATCGTCTTGGCCATCTCCGGCCATGCTGGGGACGACAAGATCGCCTCGCGCACCGGTCCCGCCGGCAGTGTCTCGCGCAGCGCCTTCGCCCACTCCTCGGTACCCTCGCGCGCCACCCGCTCGGCGTTTGCCGCGACCTGGTCCCGCACCATCACGGTGATCTCAGCGACGCGCGGCAGCATCGTCTCCAGGTCCACCCCCGCCCGCTTCAGCGCCATGAGCTGCTGGGCGAGCTGAGGCCAGTCCGCGCCCTCCAGCAACGCCGCGGAGATGTCGTCAGGGAGGAACTTCTTGACCTCCTCCGAGGCCTCCGCCGCCGCCTTCTCGGCGTCCTGGAGTTCGTCCTCCTTCCCGGCCCTCTTCTGCTGCTGACGGCGCACGGCGTCCATGATGGCCTTGACCAGACGGTACGCCATCACTGCGGTCTGCACTGCCTCGGCGGCGGCCTCCGCGTAGGCTTCTCCGGCCCGCTCCTCCGGCGTTGGCATCGCCATGTTCGCTCCCCTCGCTACCGGGCCCGTCGCGGGCCCTTGCGCTGCTCGTCACTCGGCGGCCGAGGTGTCGGTCCGAGCGCCCCCGTCTTGCGCGGCCCACTGGTGCGGCCGGTGCCGCCCGTGGACGTCGGCGACGGGCTCTTGCCGGTGGCTGCCGCCGTCGCACCGCGCTGACGACTCCACCCGTCCAGCCGCCATGTAAGCACTTCAGCGACTGAGTCCGCAGATCCCAATTCCCGCCGGGCGGCGACCGCGGCGAGGACCTCGGCCGGATCGTCCCCGGCCTTCTCGACCGCTGCCAGCCGAGTCCGCAGCGCGGGCCACGCCGGGTCCGCGAGCACCGCACGCGCGTGCTCGGGAACCGCCTCCTGGAGCACGCCCGCCATCGGCCTCTCGCCCGAGACTGCCGGTGCCCGGCGGGCTCCCGGCGGCCGGGTTGTCGTGCGCTTCGGACGCGGCCGGAACTCACGTGCCGCGCTCGCGCCGGCGGTCACCTCGACCGCCTCGCGCAGCAGTCGACCGGCCCGCGCGGAGGCCTGCGCCTGGGCCCGGTGTTCCTGCGCCTCGTGCCACCGACGGGAGGCCTCGATCGCAGTCACCAGGGCGAGCAGGAAGCCGAGCGCGGCGACCGTGTCACTGCGTCCGGCGGCCGCCACCGACTGGGACAACAACTGCGTCGACTCCCGATACAGGGTGCGCGCCTGACCCTCCAGCGCACGGTCGCCTGGCACGCGCGAGGCGCGCTCGAACTCGTACGCCGCGTCCTTCAACCGGTCGCGCACCATGCGCGGCGAGATAACCGCGGCGATGACGATGAGGTCGCCGAGCGCGGCGACGTCTCCGGCCCCCTGGTGCAGCCCGTCCGCGCCGAGCTGGTCGGCGGCCGCGCGCACGCGCCGCTCCGCCTCCTGCCACATCTCCGCCGGCGCGACCGTCGGCACGGACATCGGTGTCGTCCAGCGTTCCCGCACGCGCGGCAGGGACAAGTCGGAGGCGAGCCGGGCGCCGGGAAACCACACCGCACGTTGCCCGCCGTCGCGGTCGCCGGGCATGGCGACGGAGTAGCCGGTGATGTTCCCGTCCGGCGCGACACGCTTGTTCACCCGGACCCCGGCTGCGGTGAGCCGGGCGAAGAAGTCGTCCTCGTTCGCGGCAGCGGCCGCGGCCTGGCGGATCGTCCGCTGGAGCGTCTCCCGTACCGGCTCCGACAGTCCGCGCCGGGCCGCCTTTTCCTGCTCTCCCGTCTTCGGCCACTTCCGCGCGGTCTTGTCGCCGTGCTTCAGCCGACGCAACCCGAACTCGACCTCGAACTCCCTCGCGGCCGCGTGCATCTTCGGGATGTCCTGCCGCAGCCTCGGCTGCCGTCCGTCCTGCCGGGCCTTCGTCGCGACGATGTGAATGTGGTCGTCCGCGTGCCGGATCGCGACCCATCGACAGGCCTGGTCGTCACCATGCGGGGCGATGCCGGAGGCGTGCATCATCTCGCGGGCAACCCGCGCCCATTCCTCGTCCGCCAGGAGCCGGTCCTCGGGCGCGTTGCGCACCGCGACGTGGTACACGTGCTTGGCCGGTCGCTTGCCGAGCAGGGCGTGCACCGGGGCGTCCAGGATGAGCGCCAGGTCCGAGATCGTCATGTGCGGCGAGCGCGCCGGGTCCTCGACAAAGGGGTCGTCCCAGGAGGCGACCATGTGCGGGTTGGTGTGCTCGTCGCGCTTGCCCGGGCCGTACAGGTAGTCCAGCAACCCCTTGGTGTCGGTGCCGTCCCGGGCCTTCTTCGGCATCATGCGCGCGGCCGCCGCTCGCGCATCACCTGGCGGGTCGCCTCGTCCATGCGTTGGATCGCCTTGACGATCGCGTCCATGGTGGCCGCGACCTGAGCACCACTCACGCTGCCGTCGGCGTTCAAGGCCTTCGCGATCTGGTTGACGTTGTTGCCGATACGCGAGGCCTGATTGCGGGCCTGGATGAGTTCGGCGATGAGGTCGCGGGCGTCAACCGAGACGGGCACGACCTTCTCCTTAGCCACCTTCAGGGCGGTGTCGCCGACCCATGCGGCGACGGCCTGGTTGGCGCGGGCCGCGGCCTCGCGGACGATCGTCAGCTCGGCTTCGCTGTAGGAGACCTTGAGACGCTTGTTCTTGTCGCGCGGGCCGTCGGCATCGCGCTCGCGGTAACGCGCGGAGGTTCGACGCTGGCCGTCCGCTGCTGGCTCTGCCACAGCGCCCCCTTTCCACCCCCGGTCCGTGCTCGGACCAAAGATCACCGGCCACCCACAGTAGTGGGCCGAAAGCCGGGGATCATGCAAAGTGGGCCCACTTTGCACTAACTCGCTTCCGGTGGCTGATGCCATCCGGAAGCGCACACGGTGCACATGGCCACCCGTCAAAAACCCCCGCGGCCTGCGGTGATGGGCCCGCCCCCGCGGCCGCCGTGCGGGCGGTACCAGTACGATCACGGCATGGCGAGTGCACACGACTTCATGCAGAAGATGAGGGAAGCGCAGGCGGCCCGCGAGAAGGCCTTCGAGCCGCTGGCGGAGATCCTGGGAAAGCGCGAGGAACTTCAGCGCCAGTTGGCGGAATTGGACGCGCCGTACGCTGAGGCCTTCGTCGCAGCAGAAGCGGCGGGCTGGACGGCGGAGGAACTGAAAGCGATCGGCGCCGAGGAACCGGCGAAGCGTCCGAAGGGGCGCCCGCGTGGTCGGCGGTCGGCGAAGAAGGCGACGCCGGAGACCTCCGCATCGGCCTCGTCGGCGCCTTCGCCGGCGGGCGCGATCCCCGGGCAGGAAGGCGCCAGGGAGGCCGCCCCGGCGTCCGCCGGAAGCGTCTCCGGCTGACCACCACGAACACAGAAAGAAGGGCCCCGCTGTGCGGGGCCCTTCGCGTTGTGCACGCATCCCTCCCCGGCCTCTCCAGTGTCCGGCCGGACTCCTCCGTATCAAGGTCGTACGTCCGCTCCTCGCCGCGTCGCTCGTTCCTCCCGACGCGCCTGCGGTGCGGGCGCTCCACCTTGACACTCCGTCCCCCGGCCTACGGAAGGGCCTTGACGGGGAGGGAGGAGAAGGGTCGGCGCCCCAGGGTCCGGCGGGCGGATCAGGTCGTCTCGCGGGTGCCGCCGGGAGGGCGGAGCGATCCAGAATTCTGGAACACGCAACGGTGCCCCGGAACCCTCACGAGGGGGTATCCGGGGCACCGTCTCCAGCCGCCGCCCGCGACGGGGGTGGCGCAGGCAGCGGGGTTCGGGGTGCGGGCTACGGCCCGCTGGTTCGGCGGGTGCTCACAGGTCGCCCGCCTCGATCATCTCGGCGCGGGTCCGGCGCACGGTGAGCCTGCGCGGGTCCTCCGCCGGCCACTCCGTCCCGCCGCCACCGTGTGCCGGTCGGAGCCAGATGACTCCGCCTCGGATGTCGGTCACGACGGCCCGGGTCTTGCCCTCCAGCACCTCGTCGCCGACCGACGGCAAGGGCTCGGTCTCGGTCATCGGGTCACCTTCATCTCTGCCCAGACGCGCTTGCCCCACGGACGCCGTCCGCTGCCCATCAGGTCGTAGCCCCAGCGATCCGCCATCTCCTCGACCAGGGCGAGCCCGCGGCCGTCGATGTCGTCCGGTCCGACCTCGCGCAACTCCGGCAGGCGCCGGGGCTCCCGGTCGACCACGGCCACATAGACCCGGTCGTCGTCGGGGCGGTTGATGATGACGCGGACACACTCGCCACGAGCGTGCCGAACGGCGTTGGCGAACAGCTCCGTCAGCAGCAGTGCCGCGCCCTCGCCCGCCTCGCCCATGTTCCAGGCGCACATGGCCACACGGGCTAAGCGTCGCGCCTTCCCTGCCGTCTCGGGGGTGCGCGTCATCGTCTCGCTGTAGCCGGGATATCCCGCCGTGCGGGGCTGTGTGGTCATGTCGGGCATCGCCGGACCTCGGGGGTAGCGGATTGGTCGAGACACGACCGTAAAAGCCGAAGGGGGTAGCGACAGGTACAGTCGCTACCCCCTTGCGGAGGGGTACAAGTTGTACCCCTAGGCGGCCACGCCGAGTTGACGCGCGAGGCCGCGGGCGTCGTCCCGGATTATCGCGCTGCCGTTCTCCGCCAGTTCCGCCGCCGTACCGCGTGCGAACAGGTTGAAGCAGGCCGTCTCGGGGCTCGCTTCGTAGGCCTTCTTCAGCAGGTGCACGACCGCCACCGACTCGCCCGCGAGGCTGTACGCGCGGGCCGTCTCGATGATGTGGAAGCTGCGGCGGGTGGCGCTCTGCATCGAGCCGAGGTCGATGTGCGTGGCCGCGTCGACCGCCGCGCCGGACCGCACGAGGTCGTTGTTCATGGTGATCGCGTAAGCGTCGACCATGCCCCGGCCGAACATCAGCCAGGGGTGCACGTACCCGTCGCCGAGCCGCTTGGCGGCGGCGTCGGCGCGGCCCCAGTGCCGTTCGGCGTTGCCCTTCTGGCCGACCTTGGCGAACGACAGGGCGGCGGCCAGGTGCAGCAGTCCGCCGAGCGCGATGTCTTCCGGTCCGCGTTCCGGGTCGAGCAGCCGGATCGACTTCATGGCCAGGTCGACGCGCGCCTCGTGCCGTTCTCCGGCGTCACGGAAGACGTGGTTGAGGTACCACGCGGATGCTGCCATGGCGCGCGGGCTGTCGGCGTCCTGAGCCATGGTCATGGACCGGTCGCCGGTGAGCATCACCAGCTCGGGCGCGGGCTGGAAGCTCAGGTAGAGCTGGGCGAGGTGGTAGCCCTGCGCGAGCAGTACCTGGGACCGGCGCCGGTCGGCGCCTTCATGGGTGCGGGCCGCGTGCTGGAGGTCGGCGAGCAGGGCAGGCAGAACGTTGGCGATGCGGCTGCGGTGGTCGCCGAATCCGTGCCAGGCCTGCCAAGCATTCTGCACCCGGGTGGCGAGCGCTGCGGCCGGCGCGGGCTCCTCGTCTCGGGTGAGCAGGTCGTAGGTCGTCAGGGACTCTTTCACCCGCAGCAGTGCGGGGTGGGCGGCCTTGGTGTAGGTGGCGGCCGCAATGCGTTCGTCGCCGGTGAGGGCGGCGAGGTCGTCCACGCCGAGCGCCTCCGCGAGGCGCAGGAGTAGCGGCAGGCGTGGCATGCCGAGTCGGTCGTTCTCGATCGCCTTGACCCATTCCGTGCTGCGGCCGACCAGACCGGCGAGCACCGGTCGCGTCTGGCCTTTCCGCTCGCGTTCGCGTCGGACCCGTTGGCCGAACGTTCGGGGCGAGCCATTTTCAGCGTCGTGCGCCATGATGGACTCCGTTCTGACGTCGCACTCAGGACGGTACCGGTGCGCGAGCATCCGGGGACACCGGTCTCCGGGTCGAGTACCCGAAGGGGACCGGCAAGCCCCCGGCGGGCCACTGGTCTCCAGTGGCCCGCCGGGGCTTCGTCGTGAGGGTGGGTCAGGCTGCGGGGAATAGCTCCAGTTGCTCGATCGCCCGTTCCTCGGTGCGCGGGGCGGGCAGTGGCGCCGGGTCGGGGTCGGCGGCCTGCTCGTCCAGCCGGTAGAGCGTGGCCTGATAGGTGGCCGTCGGCTCGTACCAGTCCTCGCCCTGGACGGCGGCGGAGACGGCGGCACCCATGAAGGGACTCACCGGGTCGGCGATCATCTGGGCGATGTTGCGCACGCCCCGGGCGTTCTTGCGGGGCGGGATGTAGGTCCACGGGTAGTCCCGGCGGAAGCCGACCAGGACGCCGAGTTCGGGCAGGGTGATGGTGTGGGTGCCCTCGCCCTGGGGGACGTGCGCGGGGCGGAACTTGATGCCGTACCAGGGGGCGGTGACGCACGGGCCGACGTCGTTGAGCGGGAACGATCCGCCCCCCTTGGGCTTGCCCGTCTCCGGGTTGATGCCGCGCTTGCCGCGGGTGTCGGCCCACCAGTCGGCCGGGAGGTTGAGGGCAGCCGCGACGGTCACCTTCGGCAGGGCAGGGCGGCCCTGGTAGGGCTCGATCCGGCGGTCGAGTTCCGGCGTCCAGTCGGGAAGGGCCCCGGTGCGCTTGAGGACGTGCGCCCACATCGCGCGGGCCGCCTCGTCGCCGTCCACCTGCTCGGCGTAGCGGGGCCATCCGTAGCGGGTGGCGACCATCCACGCGCGCTCGCGGTGGGTGGCCGCGCCGAAGTCGGCGGCGTCGGCGACCTGCCACGAGCACCATGCCCAACCGAATCCCTCGACGGAGGTGATCTCGGACTGGATCGCCTCGGCCAGGGCCGGGGACTGCTTGAGCAGGTTGGCGCTCTGCTCCATCGTGATGGAGATCAGCGGGGCGCCGATCTGGACGAGGCACATCGGCCAGATCAGCATCTCGGCCATGAGCGCCGTACGGTCGTCGGTCACGACGCTGGCCGCCCACTTCCGAAAGTCCTCGGGGCTCATGCAGGGGGGCAGGTGACCGCCGCCGCACAGCTCGCCCCAGCCGTCGGCGTCGGGGTGGTCCTCCATGCCGTCCAGGACGTCGCCGAAGTAGCCGTGGGGGCCGCCGTAGAGGCTGCACAGGTCATCCACTTCCAGGAAGCCGAAGGCCTCGCTCGCCTGCCACATGACGTCCTGGAGCTGGGCGACCTCGTCGGCGTTCCACCCGGCGCGCTTGCCCGCGCCGGAGAGGGTCTGGCACGGCGGGGAGCCGTGGACGCGGCGCACGCCCCGCAGGGCCGGGTGGCGGGGGTCGAGCGTGCGCACGTCGGCCTCGACCACCCAGTGACCGGCGGCCCGGGCGGTCGCCGCGGCGTCGCGGTTCCACTCGATCAGGACCCAGTCGCCGCCGTTGTCCACGAGGTTGCGACCGGCGGACATGCCGCCCGGGCCGCCGAACAGCTCGATGCCGCGCTCCGGGTCGCCCTCTGCCCACGGCCGGGCCCAGTGCGGCGGGTAGGGGAAGGCGAAGTCGGTGCAGGCCTGGCAGTCGGCGCACTCGGTGCCGGTGCCGCAGACGATGCAGTCGGCGCACGTCCAGCCGTCCCACTCCAGCACCGCCGGCCGGAAGCCGTTCGCGTACGGGCGGCCGTCCTCGTCCAGCGCCGGTTCGGGGGCGGCGTCGCGCACAGGGGTGCTCACCATGACCGTCCTTGATCGTTGAGGTTTCTCGGTGTGGGCCCGGGGCCCGGTGGCCGGTTGGGGATTCCCGCCCCCTCCCGACGTAGACAATACTCTCAAGTTTTGAGGGGTGAGTCAACCCCCGACACCCCACAAAACCCCAGGTCAGAGGCCTTTTTGAAGAGGTTTACGGGGCCGCTCACCACCCCTCCGGCGGCGCCGTACGACGGGCCGGTCGGGGGGCTCCCTCCTCGGTCGGGCAGGCGCAGCCGACCGCGGGCCGTGTCGGGGTGCCAGGCTCGCCGAAGGCGACCGCGTAGCGGCTTGGCCTGGCGGCCCGGCGCGGGCTGTGGTCCCCTCCGGGGGCCCGTCCGGGGAGGGAGCCCCCCGACCCCACCCACCGATCACCCACCACCGGCCGGCAGTTCGCCGCGCTCCCCCCACCCCCTCCGAGGGAGGGCCAGGGGTGTGGGGGGCGGAGCCCCCGCTGTCTGGACCGGCACGCGCCGACCGGCCGCACCACGAACTCACCTCTTAAGAGGTGAGATTGCGCTCCGGGCGGATCGGCGACAGGTGCGGCGACGGCCCGCGCTCCCCGCGGGCGGCGGGGTACGCGGGCCGGTGTCGGGCGCGGTGCCTACTGCTGGGCCTGCTTGCGGGCCTGGGTGATGACCCGCTTCCAGGTGTCGACGGACTTTCCGTGCCGCTCGGCGAGGGCGGCGGCCACCTCGCCGGCCTTCCGGCCGGGCATCGCGGCCAGCGCCTCGGCGGCCAGCCGGACGCGGGCGGCCGCCTCCGCCTCGCCGGTCTTGACGCCGGAGCCGGAGGGGCGCCCGCCCTTGGTGCCGAACCCGCTGACCGGGTTGTCGACCCACTTCCAGAGCTGGGCCCGGGTGCGGTACTCGCGAGTGCGGGTGCGCAGCTCCTCGACGTGGACCGGGTCGGGCCACTCCGGCGGCGGGTTCTTGGTGTACTGGGTGATCCGGGCCGGGTCGACGCCGAGCACGCGGGCCTGCCCCGCCGGCGGGAGCTGCTCGTCCGGGTCGCCGCTACGGTCAACGCGGGACAGGTCCCGGGGCCGTTCGCGGTGCCGGGCGAACCACGTGTCCCACTCCTCCAGGTCCCAGTGCATGACGCCGTCGATCTCGCGGGCGTCGGGGTGGCCGTTGGCCCGGCGGTCGCGCCACAACCTCTTCAGCGTGGTGCCGCCGTAGCCGCTGTGCTCGATCAGGTCCTCGCGGTTCGCCCACTGGCGGCCGTCGTCGGCGGTCTTCACGGGTGTGCTCCTGGTGGTCTCGGTCGTGGATACGATGGTGACTGGTTCGGTTATGGGTCTGTTGAGGGCCCTCGGTGGCCGGACCGCACGGCCCGGCGGGATTCCCACGCTTTTGCGCCCCGCCGGGCCGCTCGACGTCCGGCTCCGGGTGGCCCCGGCTGCCGTCAGAACAGGGTGTACTGCGCCTCGTCCGCGGGCTCGGGGGCACGGCGGCCCTGGCGCGGGACGGCACTTCGGTCCGTCCGCGCGGCGCTGTCCGCCTGCGCAGGTTCCGGCTCGGGGTTCGACGCGGCCGACTGCTTCGCCCGCCGCCGGCGCCGTGCGGGTCCGTCGGGGGCCGGGCCGTCCTTGACACACGGGCACCGGCACCACCACACGCACGGCGCGTCGTCGGGCCGCAGGATGACCTTGGCGACGCCCCGCCCGCGGGTGTCGTGCACCCAGTCGGTGTTGTCGTCCACGTGAGGGCCGCCCTCCTGGCGGTGGACGCACAGGTCGCAGCGCTTCGCCAGGCAGTTCCAGCAGGTGCCGCGCTCGCACGTCGACCAGCGCCAGAAGCCGAACGGGTATTTGCGGTCGATCTCCGTCATGAACTCGGGCCACACCTGCTCGCGGACCCACGCGCCCTCGTCCTCGCTCATCGGCGAGGGGTTGGGCACCGGGTCGATGATGCCCATGATCAAACCGCCCTGGAGGTTCAAGAGGGCGGTGCCCCGTACGGTCTCGTGCTCCTCGGGCGTGAGCGTGCGCTGCGGGCGACGGATGACGTGGTCCATGCTGCGGTCCTTCGAGAGTTGAGGGGTTCGGTGTGGTGCTCGGCCCCGGCGGGGGAGCGGGATTCCCGCCCCGCTCCCCCGCCGGCCGCGACCGTCAGCTCCGGGCGCGCTCGATGATCTCGCGCAGGCTGATCGACTTCTTGAACTGGTGGCCCATCTCCGCCTCGGCTTCGGCGTACTCCTCGAACAGCTCGGGGTTGAGCTGCGCACTGCGCACGAGGTCGTCGGTGTGCGCGAGCGGGCAGGCCCGGCAGCTCAGCCGCCGCATGCCCTGGTCGTAGGCCTCGTGGTGCTCGATGCCGTTCTCCCGGTGGACCTGCCAGACCTGTTCGGTGCTGAGCTGGTGGACCGGGAGCCACGTCGTCACGACGCGCAGCGTGCCCTTGCCGGACATGCGGTTCCGCTCCAGCACCGGCTTCTTGGCGCGGGCCCGGGACTCCTCGGCGCGCATGCCCATCGCGTACCCGGCACGGACCGGACGCCCGAGCCGCAGCTCGGCGCCAACCTCGTCCACGTAGTCGCGGCCGACCGCGGTCTTGGTGTCGCTCGTGCAGTAGCGCGCGAAGTGGCCCGGCCAGTTGCCGTGGGAGCGAATCCGCTGCCACAGCGAGCCCCACAGCTTGCTGCGGCGCACGGCGAAGGGGACGCCGTACTGCTTGGCGTGCGCGCGGGCGACTTCAAGCGCACCGGGCCACTCGACCAGGTGGCCGCGCTCGGTGGTGCCGAGGTCGCAGTGCAGGATGCGGACCTTGTGGAGCTGGCCCGCCTTGTCGGCGCGGGTGCAGACCTCGTGCACCGTGACCCCGCTGTCCTTGCCGCCACTGTCGCCGACGACCACAACGTCGTGGGCGTCGAAGTCGAACTCGACGGACTCCGCGGGCGCGGCCGGCTCGGCGGCCGACGCGGCGAACAGTTCCATCTGGGCAGAGGCGCACGCGGCGGCGCACGGCGGGGTGAAGGGCGTCTTCGGCACGGTCATCTCCTGGTTGAGGTGTTCGGTGTGGTCGGTTCGAGCCGGGCCCCCGGCGGGGGAGCGGGATTCCCGCCCCGCTCCCCCGCCGGACTAGCCCCGGTCACTCGGTCCGGGACGGCGGCGCCGCCCACCGGTGCGGGCGGCGCCGGGCCGGTCAGGGGCGGCGGTCGAGGATGAAGTCGACGGGGACGGCGACGTTGAAGCGGGGGCCGAGGATGCGCCGGGCGTTCTCGGCGGCGTCCAGGCGGCCGTCGCGCTTGCGGAACTCCACGACGATCGGCGGGTGGGCGGGGACGTGGCCCACGGACGACTCCATACCGGCGGTGATGACCGCGGTGGCGGTCCATCCGGTGCCGGAGTCGCTACGGCAGTGCACGCGGATGACGGGCGTGCCGGTCGCTGCGGCGGACAGCTCCTCCGGGGTGCCCTCGGCGGCGTTGTAGGCCAGGACGGCGGCGCGGATGTCCTCGGCGGTGGCGGGCATGTCCGTGCCGTGCATCCGGTGGGCGTGCGGGGCGACGGCCAGGATCGCCGCGCGGGCCTGCTCGACGGAGGCGCGTCCTCGGTCGCGGGCGGCGTTGCGGGCGGTGAGGCTGTGGGCGGTGCGAAGGGCCTCCCACGCGCCTTCCACGGCGGCGTGTGCCTCGTCGACGGCCGGGCGGTGCTCGGCGGGCGTGACCTTGCCGAGAACAAGCAGGTGCCCGGCGAGGTCGGCGAGGTCGCGAGGGGTCCGGCCGAACCCGCACGCCTCGTGCGCGGCCAGGGCGGTGAAGAGGGGCGCGGCGTCGCGGCCGGCCACCGGGGCGAGGTCTTCGGGGGTGGCGGGGCGCAGCTCCACGGTGCCGCGCTCACGGTCCTTGTAGACGATGCGGGCCCAGGAACGGGCGTGCGACATCTCGCGGACGTGGCGCGCGCCGCCCATCATCGCGTGGTTCATCTCGTCCAGGGCGTCACGGGTCGGGATGACCTGGGGGGCGCCGCCGTTGACAATGCGGACATGCTTGCGGTCGTCGGCGGCCGCGGGGACGGCGGGGGCCGACTCGGGGCGCGGCTCGCGCCACAGACGGACGGAGACGGGCTTGCAGCCGTACAGGCGGGCGGGGATGGGCCGGTTGGACAGGCGGACGGAGATGGCGTTCGTCAGGGCCTTGTCCCAGCCGCGGGGGTCGCGGTCGCCGCCCTCGGTGATCTCGTCGCGCAGCGCGTGAACCTCGTCGGCGCTCATGTGGTGGAGCTGTTCGCGGATGGCCCAGTACCGCTCGTCCTCGGTGAAGATGACCCGTACGCGCTCCAGCTCGGCGCGCTTGCGGATGATGCGGCGTACCTGCTCCTTGTTGGCCTGTCCCTGCTCCGTACCGGCGTCGCGGCTCATGACGGCGTCCACCAGGTCGTGAGTGACGACGCGACCGTTGTGGAGGTGGGCGGCGATGAAGACCTGGAGCGCCATGGCGTTGGCGCGTTCGCTGGCAGTGATCACGGTGGGAAGTTCCTTCGGGTTGAGGTGTTCGGTGTGGTCGTGCCGGGCCCCGGCGGGGGAGCGGGATTCCCGCCCCGCTCCCCCGCCGGCCGCGCCGGTCAGTCGCCGGTGCGGTCGGTCCGGGCGTAGTTGTGGAAGTCGTCGCTGACCGGGAAGTCGGTCGGCTCGGTGACGGGCGCGCACGCCCAGGTGTCCAGCGGGCCGGGCGTCTCCTGCTGCCCGCTGAGCCACCGGTGGACGTCGGGCTGCACCTCGAAGAGGGTGCCGTCCTCGCCCTCGGCGTAGAACTCGGAGTTGCCGCCGAACCCGTACTCGTCCGCGTACTCCCACACGCAGACCAGGTAGGGGCCGCCCTCCTCCGTGATGCGCCCGAAGACCGACCGGACGTCGTCGGCGCTGTAGCCCAGCTCGAACGTCCCGTGCAGCTCGGCGAGCTGGGTCAGCGGGTCGGGCGAGGCCTGCGGCGTGGTGATCCAGTCGGCGATGGCCTCGACGCACGCGGCGAGCTGATCGGCCGGGCGCTCCAGCAGCGTGCGCTCGGCGCCGGTGCCGTCGCCCGCCAGGACGTGCCAGTCGTAGCCGGTCGCGGGCGCCCGGTCGACGGTGATCTCCTCGCCGTCGGGGCCGGTGTAGAGGTAGATCACGGCGTAGGGCTCGGCGAGCATGCGCGGGAAGCCCTGGCGGGTCTGGTCGTACCCGACGACCAGCCACGTGTTCCCGGCGTCATCGTCGCGGTGTGCGGTGATGCCCCACTCGGCCAGGGCGCGGGTCGCGGTGGCCTCCGCCGTCTCGGCCTCGTCGGTCTTCTCGGCGTCGTCCTGCGGGGGCTCCTGGTTCTCGTGCTCGCCGCCGTGCGCCACGATCAGCTCGCGCACGGCCTCGGCCGGCACGTCCCTGTAGGCCGTTTCGCCCGAGCCGCCGGTCAGCCAGTCCTCCAACCAGTCCTCGTTCTCCCACGCCTCGGTGTCGGGAACGGTCAGGCCCGGGTACAGGAAGACGCTCTCCGCCCGGTCGGCGCCGGGGTGGATCACGAGGGTGAGCATGTGGCCGTCGGCGAGGCGGATGCCGTCGTAGACGCCGTTGGTCCCGCCAGCCGCGAGGCTGTCAAGTCGCGGAGTGCTGGTCATCGTGGCTGTTCCTTCGCGTTGAGGTGGTTCGGTGTGGGCCCGGGGCCCGGTGCCGGGAGGGGATTCCCGCCCCCTTCCGACGTAGACAATACTCTCAAGTTTTAAGGGTCTGAGTCAAGCTGATTCGCAGCTCAGACCCCCTCCCCCCGGGCCCCCCCCCCCCCGCGGGGGCGGGGGGGGGGGGGGGGGCCCCCCCCCCGCGGGGGGGGGGGGGGGGGGGGGGGGGGGGGGGGGGGGAGGGGGGGGGGGGGGGGGGGGGGGGGGCGGGGGGGGGGGGGGGGGGGGCGGCGGGGCGGGCGGGG
>NZ_JAPSIW010001033.1 GCF_031178505.1 Streptomyces sp.
CCAGGCGCGCGGATACACGTCCGGGACGGTGGCACGGCTACCAGGGGCACGGGTACGCGTCCGGAACGGCATCCCGGCTTCCGGGGCGCGCGGATCCACGTCCGGGACGACGGCACGGCTACCAGGGGCGCGGGTACGCGTCCGCGCGCCCCGGCCGGTCGCCGGGGCGCGCGGGGCGGGCCGCACGGCCCGTGTCCGTGCCGGGGGCCGGCTAGGAGCCGCCTCCGAAGACCGACTTCTGGACGTCGCCGGGGCCGTCGTACCGCTTCGACCGCGAGTCCTCGAGCTTCCTCACGACGGCGTCGTCGGCACCGTTCCTCCTGGCCACGGAGACCAGGTCGTCACCGCTCGCCGGGTACTCGGCGCCCTTGAGGGCCTTCTGCACGTCGATGGGGCCGACATCCGCCACGACGGTTCCTCCTCTGTCCCCGGGGGCCTCCGGGCTTCTCCGGAGACCCTGTCGTCCATGTGCTCGGAGGGGACGGCTCCGCTCCCTGGCGGCGGCTGCCCGGAATCGTTCCGCCGATGCGCGCGGACGGCGGTCATCGGGCCGTGGCCCGCCGGCCCGTGCGCGAGGCGGCGTAGGCGGCCTCGCGGAGCCGGGCGAGGCGGGAGGTCGGGCGCAGGCCGGGCAGCCGGTGCAGGTACGGGTCGTAGGCGTCGGTGGCCTCGGGCGGTCCCTCCTGCGGCGTTCCGGTGGTGAGCGTCCCCAGCACGTGCCAGCCGTCCCGCGGCCCCACCGCGCACAGCGCGAAGGTCAGGGGACCGGCGCGCAGTGCCGCGCGCAGCCCGGCGAGGGTCCCGGGGACCTTGAGATCGGGGCCGGGCAGGGGGCGGAGGGCCAGGACGGCCGTCCGGTCGCCGAGCCGGTAGGAGAGGAGCGTCGAGCAGGGCCCGGCCAGCGCGTCGCGGCGCGGCAGCGGCAGGTGCCGGGTCCAGCGGCCGCTCCCGCTGCTGGTGAACAGCAGGTCCAGCGGCTGTCCGGGGCCGCCCGCGTCGGGGACCCGCAGGGCGATCCCCAGGCCGTCGGGCAGCCCGGCGGGCAGGCCGAGCGCGCGGGACCAGCGCAGCCGCACCGGGTGGTCGGCCGGTTCGTCGAGCCACGGGACGCCCCACCGGACGCCGGCCGGGCGGATGCGCAGGACACCGGTGGCCCGGATCCCGTGCGGGTGGAGGGCGGGGGCGTGCCGCCGCCGGGCGATCGCGTGCGCGAGGCGGGCGGCGAGACCGGGGAGCGAGTCCGGGGCGCGCACGGCTCACCGCCCGCCGGGGAGCGTACGGAGCCACGCGGGGCGCCGGCCGGTGCCCGGCCGGCGGCGTGCGCCGGGCCCGGAGCCCGGGCGCGGGGGCAGCGGGCCCGCCCGCCACCAGGCCACGAGCCAGGCGATCTCCTTCGCCGCGTCCATCAGGTAGGTCGGGCGGATCCTGCCCCGGGGGACGTACACGAGGTCGACGGCCAGGAAGGTGAGGGCCGTGCCGATGCCCACCCTGCGCGCGTGCCGCAGGCCCTCGGGGTCGTTCGCGGCCCGCAGCATGCTCCAGCCCGCCGAGGCCAGCAGGCCGCCGCTGGTCTTCTGCAGCCAGTCGTCGGCCTTGGGCCCGTACACCCACTCGAACGTCCGCAGGGAGAGCAGGGGCCACGCGCCGCCGACGATGTTGAACAGGCCCTGGGCGCGGGCGACGGTCGCGT
>NZ_JAPSIW010000351.1 GCF_031178505.1 Streptomyces sp.
GGGCGGCCTGGATTTCCTGGGGGAGGGCTGTTCGAGCGAGCAGGGCAATTCCATGGAGTCGATGCTGCGCGTTGTGCCGCGGCAGCGCGAGGGCATGGTGCAGGATGTGTACAAGAGCGCCGCCACCTGGCAAGGAAACGCAGCCGATGCCGCGCTCCTGTACTTCGAGACGCTCGCGGAGCGCCTCGACCAGGCAGGAGAGGCGTTCCATGGTCTGGAGAAGCACTACCAAGCTGTGGCGCAGACAGTCTTCGGGGCGGCCGAGGTTCTCAAGGGACAACTGGTGATGATCTCCGACATCGCCCTTCAGGTCGCGATCACGGCAGCTGCCGCCGGGGCGCTGACGGCCACCGGCGTGGGAGCCATCGCAGGCGTGGCAGGAGGCGCCGTGATCGCTGCTCGCATCACCAGTATGATCGGCCACTGGGGCAGAACCGTCGCCATTTACGAGGGCGTACTCAACTCCGTGAACGGACTTACCATGAGCGCGGCCGGCCTCATCTCCGGAGTGGGGGCGGATATCAAGAAGTTCCCCACCCCCGGCCGGTCCTATGACAGTCCAGTCGTCTGACGGGAAGCAGGAATGGAACTCGAAGAGGAGTCAACCGGGAGTCAGAAGTACCAGGACCTGCTCAATTTCAAGCTTCTCCTGGGGCTTGGATCGATGGCGATGCTCCTGGTCCTGCTGAACATCATTCTCGCGGTAGCCGGCGCATTCTCACTGGGGTTGGTGATCGCTGCACTGATCGCACTCGGCGCCACAGGGAAGGCCTACTGGGACTGGCGGGACAAGAAACTCTGGATCAGCTTCATCGTCGCCGGCTGCGTGTTCGGCGCAGTGGTGGGCGCGGTGTATGGGCTCACGCAGGTGTGAAGAGCAGTTCCTCCGGGGTGAGGCACAGGCACAGGGCGCCGGTGACGAAACCGGCGCGCGCCGCTGATGGCGACGGCGGCGTGCCGCGTCACGGTTCAGGGGACCTCGGGCCATTGATGGCGCCGCGTCCACGAAGCAGCACCAGGCAGGTGCCCGCACGCATGACGCAAGCGCCTCCTCGACCTTCGTGTCGCGCAGCAGTACGCGGTAACCGGCGCGGGCACACGTCACGCCTTCGCCTCCCGCGCCGTGCTAGCCGGGCGCCACGGCGCCGGTGATGGACCCGCTGCCTACCGCGCGGACTCCTGCATGACGTTCTCGATGAACTAGACCTTCCGTCGGGAACTCATGGCCGCCGCCATCAACTTGTCCTCACGTACGTGCGGCTCTCCCTCCGAACACATCGCATCGGTGATGCCGTCGCGGTACACGACGTCCGGGTCCCCGGAGCTGAAGCCGAGCATGGTGAACGGGCCCGTGGTCGGGCTGCTCCCGGCGTCGAAGACAACACCCCCAGCGTCACCCTCACATGTGAGTCTCAGCGATCGAGGAGGGACCCGAAGTACCCGAGATCGCGATCGTCCGGTGTTCCCACCAGAAGCGCGCGGTCCAACAGGATGTTGTTGTGCTCGCAACTCGTCTCGGGAAGCATCACGCAGGCGTGGCAAGCGGCGAGGTTCGTCCCGCCGGTGCCCGACGCCTCGGTCTCCATGCAGAGCGGGTCGGAGGAGCACCACTCGGCGCGGCGGACGGCGGAGCGGACCGTGCGGTCCAACTCCCCTGGCTCGCCCTGCGCGACGAGGCCGCCGAGACTGCCAGCCGAGTCGCTCGTCGCCGTGTAGATGAGCACCCCGGCCATGTCGTCGTCGGCGTACAGGCGCTCCCGCAGGGAAGCGGCCGGGTAGCCCGCGTCCAGGCTCCACTCGTTGATGAGGACGTGGGCCAGGGTGTGCAGCAGCACCATGCGAGGCGTGACCGGAGAGGCCACGGCACGGCTCGGGTCGTCGGCCCGTTCCTCCAGGAGCCGCTGATGAGCGGTGAGTATCCGCTCGGCACGGGCAGCCACCGCCGGCGCCTTCTCCCAGACGCCCAACCGGTCCTCGTCCAAGCGGAGGAACACTCCCTCCCCACGGACCTCCATGGCCGGGAGCCAGGGCAGGGGACGCTCGGGGTCGAAGAGCGGCATCTCCTTCGCGTCGGTCGTCGACTCCGCGTCGACGAGACGGGTGAACGCCTTCAGAGCACGTACCTCGCGGAGCTTCTTGACCAGCATCGGACCGGTGATGCCGAGCGTACCGAGCACGCTCTGGTCCCCCAGGGGGGTCTCGCAGATGAACTGCTCGTCGCGGGAGTGCCCGCTCTCGTCGTTGCCGGCGCGGAGACGCTCGTACTCCTTGTTGCGCAGGGCGCGATAGTGGTGGTCGAAGGTGGGGGCCTTCTCGCCTTCGGCGTCTTCCTCGCGTTCCGCGGCGAGCAGCTCCATGACCTCGTCCAAGGAGACGGGCCAGTCCTCGTCGTCGAAGACGGCTTCCAGATAATCGGCGACGCGCGCGCGGTCGTGCTCGCGCTTCCTGAGTTTCTCCCAGTGACCCTCGAGAGGGTCAGCACGCCCGCTGCTCCACGGCGGGATCGAGAGCGCCGACTTCAGCACCGGCTGCCACACGGACGAAGAACCGCGCTGGAGCGTGCGCAGGGGCAGTCCGCACTCCCGCTGCGGGGCCGACGTGCCCAGCCACGGACGGTGGCCTCGGCACCGCAGCCCCAGATCCTTGAGCGCGTTCTTGCGGAAGGAGCCCTCCATCGAGACCTCGGGTGCCTTCCCGCAGGTGCAGGAGACGAGGATGGAGCGGAGCGAGGACGTACGCCCGGACGTACGGAGCCTGAGCTTGCCTCCGCACCCGCCGGCTGCCGCGGACCCCCGGTCGGTCGACCGATGCACCCACTGTCGGTAGGGGAACTCACCGAGGTGCCCCGCCTCACAGGCGACGACGAAGCGGGAGGGAACGAGGTCCACCTCGCACGTGCCGCAGACACTCCGACCGGAGGGCGGGTTGAAGTCGCGGTGCGGCTGCAGTTCCGTGCACTCGGGGCACGAGTGCATCAGGGGGAAGCGTCGGACCCGGAGGCCGTCCCGGCTGGTGTCGTCGGAGGCCGGTGGCAGTCGGAAGTAGTCGACACCGAGCAGTCGGGCCAGACGTCGTTCGTAGACCCGTGGGGACTCGTCGACGCTCCAGCTGCGGTCGGCACTGTCCAGGCCCGAGACGATGAAGGACTCGTGGTCGACGGCGATGAGCGATCCGACGCCGTACGTGGTGATCGCCTGGGCGCGGCGGATCGCGCCGCGCCGTGGGAGGTTGTGGGCCGGCGCGGCGCCCGCCGCTCCGGTGCGGCGGCGGCGGGCGGGGGGCGGGGTCATCGGGTTCCCTCCATGAACAGTGCGGATTCGGCGTCGACATCGCGCAGGCTCCACAGTGTGGGCCACGCCTCGGCGTCCTCGGTCTCGTCGTCGTACGCCTTGAGGAGCGAGGGGGCCCGGTTGCCCCGCTTCGGTTCGTAGAGCAGTCCACCGTCCCTGCTGGCCTCGTCGAGCCACCACTCGACGAACTCGTCGAAAGCGTCGGACACGGCGTCGGTCTCCTCCGGAGCGACCGCGCGGACACGCTCCAGCAGCAAGGGCTTGACGCGATCCCGGAGGACGTCCTCGTACGACTCGACCTTGCCGGCGTCCTCGTTGTCCCGCGCGGCCGGGATCAGGATGCGGGCCAGGGCCACGACCACCGCGTGCAGGCCCCGTTCGCGGGCGCGGGCGGAGAACGGTGTCACGGAGGTGGACTCGACCTCGCGGTAGAGGGCCGAGTGGAAGTGCTGGAAGCTCTCGTAGTGGGAGCGGTCGCGGGCCCGTGCCGAGTTGAGCATGACCGCGACCAGACCGGGGTGCGCGCGGCCGACCCGGCTCGTCGCCTGGATGTACTCGGCGGTCGTCTGCGGCTGCCCCATCACGGCCATCAGCCCCAGGCGGTCCACGTCCACGCCCACCGCGATCATGTTGGTGGCCAGCAGGACGTCCACGGTGTCCGGGTCGGGCAGCCGCTTCTCGATGCCCTTGAGGCGGGTGGGGATCTCGCTGGCGTCGATCCTGCTCGTCAGCTCGGAGTAGTTGGCGACCGACCGCACCGCCACGCCCTCGCGCTCGGCGAGCAGCTCCAAGTAGGCCGCCACGTCGTCGTGGACCTGCAGTTCCGCCGCGGAGAGGAGCCGCAGGCTGTTGAAATAGCCGATCAGGCTCCAGTACGCGTCGCGCACCTCGTCCTCGGTGCCCGCGTGCCTGGCCCGGTGCAGCAAGGTGGCGTACGTGCGGATGAGCAGCGTGGACTGACTGGTGCCGGGGGCCAGCAGGCCCACGTAGCGGCGGCTCGCCTTCTCCTCGCGCGGTGTCTCCACGGCGAACCACGAGTCGCGGGAGTCCAGGCCGGCGGGCGGGAACTGGCGTACCTTGCGGGCGAAGAGGCGGTGACCCTGGTCCGCGGCGCGGCGGATGGTGGCCGTGGAGGCGATCACTTTGGGGCGGTCGGCCAGCGCGTCCACGGCGGTCTCGTAGAGGCCGGTGAGGGTCCCCAACGGGCCGGAGATCAGGTGCAGCTCGTCCTGGACGATCAGCTCCGGGGGAGGGGTGCCGTCGTCCGGGTCGTCACGATTGAAGAGCGCGGCGGTCGTCGGCCGCCACGGCATCGAGGCGAACTTGTCGACGGTGGCGATCACCAGCGTCGGTCGCGCGGCGTACACGGCCTCGTCGATCAGGTGGACGGGGAGGCCGTCCGCGAAGTCGCAGTCAGTACCGGGGCAGCGGACGTGCATCCGCTCGGCGTCCTCGTCGGCCTCGTAGTTCCGGGCGTCGAGGCGGGTCCCGCACCAGGGGCAGGCGTGCAGTTGGACGGGATTCTCGGTGGCGAGCCGCTTGTCGAGGTTCGCGCGCAGTTCCTTGAGCCTGTCCGCCGCCTCGGCCAACGTGTTGGGAGTGGCCGAGCGGCCCACCCACATGCCGACGGAGAACTCCTCGTCGCCCAGCTCGGGGGTGCGGCGCCGCATGTGCTCCATGGCGCACAACAGGATCGCCGCGCGCTCGAACTGCTGCAGGGTGAGCAGCCGCAGGGTGTAGCGCATCAGTACGGTGACGCCGCCCCCGCTCGCGCCCCTGCGGATACGGCGCAGGAAGGCGGTCAGCGCGATCAGTCCGAGGTACGCCTCCGTCTTGCCGCCACCGGTGGGGAACCAGAGCAGGTCGGAGATCTTCCGGTCGTCGTGCCGGGGATCGTCGATGCCGGCCATGCAGAGCAGCACGAAGGCGATCTGGAAGGGGCGCCAACGGCCGGCGGCCGGGTCGGGCGTGCCGGTGCGCCCGTTCTTCACCCAGGCGCTCCGGGCGCGCTGGTCGGCCATGGCTCGGTTGGCGAGCCGGAACGCTCGCATCAGATCGGGCTTGGTCCGCAGCAGCTCGATGCCCTCACGGATCCGCCCGAGTGCCTCGCGGCAGGCCTCTACCTGATCTCGCGCGGGCTTCCCGTGGCTGATGCCCGCCAGAGCGTCCGCCTCGGCCGACTTCCGGTCGATCCAGCGTTCGTATCCGGTGGCGAGCCCTTCCAAGGCGGCCAGGACTTCGGTGTCGGGCTTCTCGGCCAGGCCCAGCATGGACAGCGTCGAGCTGTCGATCTCCGGGTTGGAGTCGGTGAGGAGGACTTCCACACTGGGCACGAAGTCGCTGCGCACCTCGGTGACGGCGGCCTTCCCCTCGTCGGACACGCCTATCGGCGAGGGGTTCCAGTCCCACGTGGCGGCGCACCCGTGCCCGACGGCGAAGGTGGGGGCATGGCGGTGCAGCAGCCTGCTGGTGGCGATCTCCGGGTCGTGGGCGGCGGCCGGGGCGGGGCGCTCGACGAAGGCGGAGGAGCCGTCGGCGGCCCTGACCGTCAGACCGCACTGGAACAGGGAGAAGGCGTCCTGGAGGTCCCACTCGCCGACCGTCTGGGTGTTGATCAACGTCACGGTGATCGTGACCGTGCCGCTGTCCGGGTCGGGACGACGCACGTTGACGCGCAGTCGTGCTCTGTCGTCGAGATCCTTCCGCTTGTCGCTGTCGGGAACGGTGACGTCGACCGAGAAGTCGGGGAGTTCGAGTTCCGTGCGGCGCCACCGCTCCCGCTGCTCGGCGGTGGTCCGGGCCTCGGCGCGGCGGGCCTCCACCGGGTTGCCCTCGGCGTCCGTGGGTTCGTACACCGCCGCACGGGTCGAGATCACGATCGTGCCGCTTATGGTCGGGTCGACCGCGAAGGTCAGGCCCATGGACGACGGCCGCCTGTCCCCCGAGGCGCTGACCTCCTGAGCGGTACCGGACTCCTCGACGTCCTCGCGGGAGAGTACGGGCGTGGTGTCCAGGCCGTCCTGTTCGGCGGCGTTCTCGACCTTCCGTTCCTTCGAGGCACGGGGGTACAGCACGCCGGTGAGGTAGCGGTCGATCGGCGCGTCCTGGGTGAGCACCTCGTCCCGGTCCTCCGGCGCGGCGCCCTCGGCGGGTCCGAAGAGTTCACGGCGGAGCCCTACCAACAGCTCTTCGTCCCGTACCCGGTAGTGCTCGGAGTGCCGGCCTGCCACGTGCGTCATGCTCGCTGCTCCTCGTTGTCGTCGGCTCTGCGGTACCGGCCGACGCCGGTGATCCGTGGGGCTGTCCACACGCCCCGCTCGCCGAGCCCGGCGTTGGCGCTGGCGGCCGGGCTGCCCGTCACGGTCTCCAGGGTGTCGATCCACAGGTCGTGGATCTCGTCGGGCCACCAGGGGTCCCACGTACGGTTCACCCTCTGCACCTGGAACAGCGCCTCGCGGAACCGTCGCGACGCTTCACCGATCTCCCGCCCGTCGTGCAGCAGGACGTACGGCGGGCTCTGGGCCTCACCCATCGGCACGTCGTGCCTCCTGCGCAGGACGACCCTCTGGCCGGGGCGGACCCGGGCCGCGAGGTACGCCTGGGTGGCGACGGCGTCGACCTCGTGGCCCGGGGGGTTGTCCTGGCACACGTCGCCCGCCTCGGCGACGATCCCGTACCGGTCGTACGACC
>NZ_JAPSIW010001034.1 GCF_031178505.1 Streptomyces sp.
TCGGCGAGGCGACGCAACAGCTCCTCGGCGGCGTGCCGCTCCCCGGTGCGGACCAGCAGGACGGCGATCTCGTAGCGGGTGTCCAGTACGGCGGGGTGCCCCGGCCCGAGCAGACTGCGCTGTTCGGCGAGGACCGACCTCAGTTCGTCCAGGGCCTCACGGGTGCGCCCGAGTGCGCTGACGCACAGGGCGGCTCCGGCCCTGGCGGCGAGGGCGCTCGCGCGGTCGAGGCCGCCGACGGCCATCAGCTCCTGGTACTCCTCCAGGGCGCGGACGGGGCGGCCCGCGCGGCGCAGGGCCTCGATCTCGGCCAGGCGGGGATGAGCGGGCATGTCCTCGGTGGCGGCGGCCGGCCCGGGCGCCCATGCGGCGAGCAGGGCGGCGACCTCCGCGGCGGAGGAGGGCCGGTTTTCGGGCTTCTTCTCCAGTAACCGTTCGACCAGCGTCCGCAGTCCGTCCGGTACGTCGGGGCGGCGGTCGGCGAGCGGCGGGACGGGCTCGTTGGCGTGCCGGTGGTAGAGCATGAAGGGGCTGGCGTCGGTGAAGGGCGGTGCTCCGGTGAGCAGCTCGTACAGGACGCAGCCCAGCGAGTAGAGGTCGCTGGCGGGCACGGTCCGACCGACAGCCTGTTCGGGCGCCATGTACACGACCGTGCCGGGGGTGGCGTTGGAGGCGGTGAAGCGGGTCTCGCCGGGCTGGGGCTCGAGCGCGGCGGCGACCCCGAAGTCGAGGACCTTGATGTCACCGTCCGGGGTGACCATCAGGTTGGACGGTTTGAGGTCGCGGTGCACCACGCCCTGAGCGTGGGCGTAGGACAGCACCTCGGCCGTGCGGCGGGCGACGTCGGCGGCCTGGTCTACGGCGAGGGGGCCGTCGTTCTTGAGGACGGCGTCCAGCGCGCGGCCCGGGACGAGGTCCATGACCAGGTACAGCTCGCCCTCGTGGTTGCCGTGGTCGTGTACGGCGGGGACACCGGGGTGGCGCAGGCGGCTGGTCAGGCGCGTCTCGCGCAGGAAACGGCGTTGCAGGGTGGTGGGTTCGGCTCCGCGACCGCGGATCGCGAGCACCTTGACGGCTACTTCGCGATGGTGCTCGCGGTCACGGGCCGCCCAGACGACCCCCATCCCGCCCCGGCCCAGTTCGTGCGTGAGCTCGTACCGTCCCAGGCTTCGCCGCATCGCGCCCCGTCCCCAGTTCCGGCGCCTGCCGCGCCCGCCACCCCGACGGCCGGGAACGCACGGCACCCAGCCGACGAGACCATTCTGTCACCGGTCACGGCACGCCTGCGCCCCAGGTGACCAAAAAGGTGGGTGTTGCAACCAGCTTCGTCTCCGCCAGGTCGCGCGGGCGGAGTTCACAGGGGCAGGGGACTCTGCGGGACGAGGAAGGGGCGTCGGGGGTCCTCGGGCACGGTACGCCGGACGGCCAGCTCAGGGCGCGGATCCGGCAGATGGGGTGCGAGGGCCGCGTACACCTCCGCCGCCGAGGAGGGGCGGTCGTCCGGCCGTTTGGCGAGCAGGGCCGTGATCAGGTCCTGGAGGTCGCCGGGCACGTCCACCCCCGCGTCGGCGACGAGGGGCGGGGGTGTGGCGAGATGGTGTGAGGCGAGGAGCGCCGGCTGGTGGGTCGGGAAGGGGGGCGCGCCCGTGAGCATGTGGTGCAGCAGGCAGCCCACGGCGTACAGGTCGC
>NZ_JAPSIW010000352.1 GCF_031178505.1 Streptomyces sp.
GCGGCTTCGATCGGCGACACCTACGCATGATCCCTGCACGAGATGATCCGGTCGACTGCCTTTCGACTCAGGCGCCGACCGCGCTGACGGACGATCTACCACTCAGCCAGTCACCCGTGACCAGCACGACCGTCCCGAGAACCGGTCACGCCAACCCTTTGACCGGCGACTTGTAGTTGACGGCAGCTCACTGACACACGAAATGGAGCTGCCGCACCCGCAGGGATGGCCCCCTCTCAGTCGACGATCGGCGGGATGACGTCGCCTGCTCCCCGCGCCCGTGGGGAAGGCGAACTGGCTTCCCCCTGAACCCGCAGCGACTCGTACACCGCACCCGCACTGACCTTATCTACCGTCAATTCCTCACCACTCCGGCCCGTACGACGTAGCCGTCCCGATCGGCCCTTGCGAACGTGGTTCCGCGAGGCGGTGGCCGCGGTGGCAGGAAGCCCCTTCCCCTCGAACGTCTGCGCCTAGTAAGTTCACGTGTACGTATGAGTTGTTGACGCCACCGGCAGGTGGTGTCGACGGGGGTAACGGGGATGGTGGATCACAGGCCGAGTGACTGGCGTGTCCTGGATCTGGACAAAGACCCGACCCCCGGTGATCCGCAGAGGGTGCGCACGCTCGCGAAGACGTTGCACGACTTCGCCGACGACGTGTCCGAGGTGTTGCGTCTGGTGAGGGGTACGGCGGGGGAGGGGACGCACAAGGAGTGGGCCGGCAAGTCGGCCACCGTCTTCAAGGAGGAGTTCTCCGGTGCGTACCGAAGAACCTAAAGAAGGTCGAGAAGTCCTACGGCAGGCATCGGCCTGGAGCGCGTGCGGGAAATTGCGTCCGCCGTGCTCGACACCGGTGACGGCGAGCAGCGGTAATGGCTGACCAGCCCGTATCGCCCGTCCCGGTCGCGCCTGGCGGCCTGAGCCGCAGGGCTCAGCGGTTTATTGAGACGGAGGGCATCCGCGTTCGCCGGCAGGACATCCGGCGACACCGCGACACGTGGATCGAGCACGGGATCCCCGTCGCGGAGATCGAACGGGCAACTGCCTTCCAGGACCGCTGGGGCGGTCTCGCCTTGCCGTCGGCCCCGTTCTATGAGGGTGGCCCGCGCATCCTGGACGCCGACTGCCCAGAGGAAACGTCCGCACAAGGCTGGTCGTTCCCGGCAGGGGACTGCCGGGTGTCCATGGCCTACAGCTTCGTGGTCGGCCCCGATGGTGCGTTCGGCATCGCCGCCGACCGCTGGACGCCCTTGCACGCCAGCACTGAGGGATGGGTGGAATCCCTGGCGCTCGCCGCTCATGCCCGCCGCTGGGCCACGACCGTCACAAGGATCACGCGCAAGACCGTCGACGCACTGAATCTCGGCGAACTTGAACCGGTTCCCGAAGTGCAGGGTGTGACGGACTCTTGGTGGCGGGGCAAGGACTCCCTCATCGCCGTGTATCGGGGTGAGGCCGTGGGTCTTGGCGCCCCGCAATGCCTCGAAGCGCACGTCTACGGGGGTCTCGACGAGTGGGGCCTCCATGGCGGCTGACCCGCGGGCTTTGGAACTGGGTCTGCCCTTGCTCAGTAACAGCAGGGCAAGGGAGGGGCTGGCTCTGTTCCGCAGCGGCAAGTCAGGATCGACTGTGTGATATGCAATCCTCACGACGATGCCGAATTGCTGGCCTTGGTTCGGCGCTATGTCACGCCTGGGCGGCGTTACCTGAAGCTCGGCGGCGGCTTGCTGCGCATGCGAAGTCCTGATCGTGACCGGTTCATGCGAGATCTTTGTGACGACGCGGCACTCATTACCGCCGATGAGATCACCAAGCTCCTTGAAGGCGGCTGGCGAGAGCGGAGAACTGCGGCTTGGCTCGTAGCTGTCTCCCGCCGAACCGAGTTCCGTGAGCGTCTCGGAGAACTCCTGCTGGCCAGCGAGGTTTGCTGCGCTGGGCTGGCCTACAGCGTAGCCCTGGCCAGTTTTGGAACGGCGCGCGACGCCGATCTGCTCGCCGCCTACCTGGATCGTTACCTCCGTCGTCCTGACCTCGGCTACGACCAGACTGTCGTCATGGGCGCTCTCCAGTTCATCTACCTGAACCTCGGAGGTGGTCAAGCCGACCGCTTCCGGCAACGGGATGGCCTGTGGCAGCAGTGGCTCCAGGATGCACCGCACATGCAGGACGACTCGGACCCCACACCCTCCGCCTTGAGCCTCATTCGTCGGCTCTGCGCGTTCATCGACGAATGCGCCGAGGCGCGATGACCGGCCCCCATAATCCTGTGTCTCTGGGCCGTGATCGCCGCCCGGGGGGAGTCAGATCTGTGTGCGGGACGCGATGTCGAGCCAGTCGCGTCTGACGTATCCGGTCCAGCTGGTGGCGTTACTGGTGCCGGTGCCGGTGCCGGTGCCGGTGAAGCGGGCGAGGACGGACGCCGGTAGGTCTGTGGCGAGCGCGAAACGAGCGGAGTTGCGGCCAGCGCGGGGCGCGACCGCCCACGGGATCACCGGCCAGCACAACAAACCCATTACCAGTGCCTACGTCACCGAGCATGCCGCCGGAGAAGGTGGCCGAGACCGGTTCAAAGGCCAGGTTGCCGGCGTGGGCGAGGAGCCGGGCGGATGGCGGAGCCGAGGCGCTGCTGGGCGACCGTGCGGCCTGGCAGGGTGTCCGGGGCCAGGAGGTGGTCCTGTCCGATAATCTCGTCCAGTTGGGTGGGGCGCAGGCTGTGGGGGAGTGGACGGCGGGCTCCTCGTCGAAGAGCGGCAGGGCCGCTTCCATGGGCTTTCGGTCGGCGGCGAGCTCTGTACGGGAGCGTCGGCTCAGCTGTTGGTGGGCGCGCTGGGGGTGCTCATCGGTGGCGGTAGCGTCGTGGCAGCCGCTCGACGACCAGGTCGTAGGAGCCCTCGACCGCTTCGGTGATCAGCCGCTTGGTGATGCCGGGCCCCGGCCCGAGCGTGATCCAGTGTCGTTTGTCGAGGTAGCGGCCCGGTGTGATCGAGGTGTGCCTCTGTACCTGCGCGCGGGCGTGTTCGGGTTCGCATTTGACGGTGATGATCTGCTCGCTCGGGTCGTCGGTGACGATCAGGAACACCTTGCCCGCGACCTTGTACACGTCGAGCTGGGGGGTGAAGGGGCGTGAGTGGCTGACGGCGGGCAGGGCGAGGGCCGTCTGGCGGGCGGTCTCCTGGAGCCGGTCGCCGGCGGCGCTCACCGGGATGCCTGCGTTCCGCCGGCGTAGGTGTGCGGGTCGACGGGCTGCTCGGCCTTGGGCAGGTGGGCGACGACGAGCCGGTAGGACTCGGTGACGAGCTCCTCGATCAGCTTCTTGTCGATGCCCTCCCCGTCCTCCAGCGTGATCCAGTGCTTCTTGTTCATGTGGTAGCCGGGGGTGATGTGGCTGTGGTGTTCTCGCAGGGCGAGGGCCTCGCCGGGGTCCGACTTGAGGATCACGACGGGACGTCCGGGGACCTCGGTCATCAGCATGAACACCTTGCCGCGCACCTTGAAGACCTCCCAGTCGTCCCCGAAGGGATGCTCCAGCTCGGCTCCGGGAAGCTCCTGCGCGTAGTCGGCGGCAGTCTTGTGCAAAGTCATCGGGCGTTGTCCTCCTTGAGGCGATGGCAGGCTGCGGCGTTGAAGACCGCCGAGTGCGCGCCCCGCAGGTGCGGCGGCACGCTCCATCCTTGCCCGGTAACCGCCGAGAACGGACGGTAGGCTGCGGACACATGATGGTCGGCAAGCGACATCCAGCCTCGAACCGCCAGGCCGGACCGGCCGAGGTCCCCTTGTACGGCTTCCAGCCCCCGGTCGGCACGCCCTTCGGGCTGGAGGTGAGCACCGTGCAGGACTTCTTCGCCGAGCACGCCGACTGGCCGTGGAACCCGCCCCACCCGGGCCGCGCCACCTTCCACTACCTCATCGCGGTCACCGAGGGCGAGCTGCTCCACGACGTCGACCACCTCACGCGGACCGTCACCCCCGGCCAGTGGCTGTGGGTGCGCCCCGGACACACGCAGTGCTGGCATCCGCCGGGCGCCGCCCGCGGCCCGTTCATCCTGTTCGAACCGGACGTCCTGACACCCGCCACCGCCCGCCTGCTGGCCCCGCTCACCGCCCACGAGGCCCCCGCCGTGCTCAGCCCGCACCCCGACGACGCCACCTGGCTCCACCAGACGGCACTGCAGCTCCTGGCCGAACACCGGGCGCTCGGACGCCGCCCTCTCGATGTCCACCACGCCCTGCGCCGCAGCCTGCTCGAAGCACTGCTGCTGCGCCTCGCCAACATGCCCGGCGCCACCCCCACGGGCGCGGCGACGGCCGGCACGGGCCACAGTGACACCTACGGCCGGTTCGCAGACGCCCTGGAACTGCACTTCCGCGAACTGCACCGGGCAGCGGACTACGCCGAATTTCTCGGCTGCTCGGTGCGCACCCTCAGCCGCGCCGCCCGCCACGCCACCGGCAGCGGGGTGCGTGACCTCATCGACGAGCGGCGCCTCCTCGAAGCCAAACGCCTGCTGGGACACGCCCAGTGGGACGCCCGGAGCGTGGCCGCTCACCTCGGCTTTACCGATCCCGCGAACTTCGGCCGCTTCTTCCGCGACCGCACCGGCATCACGCCGGCCGCCTACGCGGCCCGCAGCGCCACCACTGGTCCGTGAGCGGAGCGCGCCCCCGGACATTCCGCTTCTCAGTCCTCCAGGACGACGGCGTGCTTGCCCAGAATGGTGCCGGACTCGATGTCGGCATGGGCCTCACGGACCTCTTCCAGGCCGCGGTAGACCTTGGCGACCGGGAACCTCAGGCGCCCTTCGGCGATGGCCGGGAGCTGGCGGGCGAAGACGTCCGCCGGCAGGTCGGTGGCCTGGCCCGCGTAGCTGGTCAGTCGCGCCCCGACGGGAATCACGAACGGGGAGAAGTCGGGGACCGACCACTGCCCCGCCAGCGTTTCCGGTGAAGCAGACGGTGCCGTGCCGGCGGACGGTGCGCAGGGTGCCGGCGAGGACCGAACAGCCCACCAGCTCCAGCGACGCGTCGACACCCTGCGGCACGAGGGCCCGGAACTTCTCGGTGAGGTGCCCGTCGTCCACGACCGGGTGGTCGGCGATGGCGCAGGCCCTACGGCTGTGGCCGAAGCCTCTCGCCACGGCCGATGCGATCGCTGCGGAAGTCGACCGTGACCGCCCCGGCGCAGAGGTGCCGCGCACACTCCTCAGGGCGTACAACGTGCGCCGGAGCAGCATCGAGGGCATGCCGGTCTCACGCTCATCCCCAAGGGTGTCCGCCCCGTCGGAGAGCTGCTCTACACGCACGGCGGCGCGTACGTGCATCCGCTGGTCACAGCGCACTGGCACATCATCGGAAACCTGGGGCTGACCACCATGCTGCGTGTGACCGTCCCCCTGTACGCGCTCGCACCCGAGCAGACCGGCGACGAGACCCACCCCAAGCTCCACAAGCTCTACGACAGCCTGACCGAATCCGGGTTGCCGCTGATCACCGCGGGCGACTCAGCCGGCGGCGCCCTCGCCATGGCGCTCACTATCCGCGCCCGGGACGAACACCGTCCCCTTCCCGGCGCTGTCCTGCTGTTCTCGCCCTATGCAGACGCGACCCTCACCCACCCCGACATCCCCGTCATCGAACCGCGAGACCCCATGCTCGGGAGCGAAGGGCTGCGTTGGGCCGTTCGCCGATGGGCCGGGGACCGTCCCCTGGAACACCCCTGGCTCAGCCCGGTCAACGACTACCCGCGTGCCCTGCCTCGGATCTCCGTCTTCCACGGCGAACGCGACATTCTGTGCCCCGACGCCAAGAAGATGGTCGCCAAGGCCAAGGCCGCCGGCCCCGAGATCAACCTCTACCCCGACGTCTTCCACGTCTTCGTCGGCCTGCCGCAACTCCCCGAATCGCGGGCAGCCCTGGCCCACGCCGGTTCTCGGCTGCCTCTCAAGTCCACCCCGGTGCCGGTGGATGGTGCCCCGCGCAGGGGAGCCATCTCTCCGCGGATCGCAAAGTCCGGTCCGCGGTCGGCACTCGCTGGCGCCCTCCACTACTCAGTGCTACTTTGTAGCAGTAGTCGGTGCCACGTAGTACCGACCCAGGGCTGAGGTGGGTTTGCGATGGATGACCTGACGGAGATGCTGAAGGGCACGCTCGAAGGGTGCGTGCTCGAAATCATCGGCAGCGAGGAAACCTACGGGTACGCCATCACCCGCCGGCTGAACGAGCTCGGCTTCGCCGACGTCGTCGAGGGAACGGTGTACACCATCCTGCTGCGCCTGGAGAGGAACGGGCTCGTCCAGGTGGTGAAGCGACGATCCCAGGCCGGTCCGCCGCGCAAGTTCTACTCGCTCAACGACGCCGGACGCGAGGAACTCGCGAAGTTCTGGGCGAAATGGCAGTACGTCTCATCACGCATCGACAGGCTCAAGGAGGGCGGGAGATGAACTTCTGGGAGAAGATCACAGGCAGCGATCTCACCCGGGATTGGAAGGCGTTCGAAGCCCGGGCCGAGGCTCTGCCGGAGGACTACCGGGCGGCGTGGGAACAGATCAAGGCTCACCTCTTTCCCCATGGGGACTTCACCGGTCGCAATCTGACGCCGATCTTCGACGCCGCCCTGGGGCTGCTGGAGGAAACCGCGGCGGACGGGCTGAGCGTCCAGGAGGTGCTCGGCGACGACATCCCGGGCTTCTGCGTGGCGCTGGCCGGTGGAGAAGGGGCCCGGACCTACCGCGACCGGTGGCGTGAGCAGTTGAACAGGAACGTCGCGAGGAAACTGAGCCGGCTGGAGGGCTGACGTGAGCATCCACGACATCATCGAAGGCAAGAAGCAATGGCGCGCGCACATGGCTCGGGTCAAGTCGCTTCCGCCGGACTACCAGATCGTCTACAAGGAAATGCAGAGGTACCTGTTCAAGGTCGGACCGACCGACCTGACCGACGGGCCGCTGCTCCCCGGGATCGTCGACTTCTTCGAGGAG
>NZ_JAPSIW010000353.1 GCF_031178505.1 Streptomyces sp.
CCTCGCGGCTGTAACGGGCGAACGCGACCAGCATCGTGGGCAGCGAGACCAGCAGCGACAGGCTCCCGGCCGTCTTGATGTCGTCCCCGAACAGCAGCACGATCGTCGGGATCAGCAGCTCACCGCCGGCCACGCCCATGATCGCGGCGACGACCCCGATGCCGAACCCCGCCACCACCCCCAGGGGCACCTGGGCCCAGAGCGGCAGGGCGAGCGCGCCCACGGTGGCGGTGTGGCCGGTCACCAGGGCCGCCCCCATGAGCACCATCAGGGCGGCCAGCACCTTGGAGAGCGTGCTCCCGCGCATCCGGACCGCCCACGCCGCCCCCGCCCAGGCGCCGAGGAGGCTGCCCGCCAGGAGGTTGACCGCGACGGGCCAGCGACCGGCGATCTCGGAGGCGGGCACCGCCACCAGCCGCGCCGGCAGGGCGACCAGAACGACGACCAGGCTCATCGCCTTGTTCAGGATGACGGCCGCGAGCGCGGCGAAGCCGAACAGCCCCATCAGCAACGGGAGGCGGAACTCGGCACCGCCCAGCCCGATCATCCCGCCCAGAACCCCTACGGCAGCACCCGCCGCGAAGACCACGGGCGCGGAGCGAGCCGCCGGAGAAGGGGAGAGGGCCGCGGCTGTCTTCATGCCGAGCATCCTGGCCCCCGGCCCGGGCCGCCCGCCACGGCCCGCCCGCACCTTCGGCACAACCCACCGCCGCCGTGCCCCGCCGTCGTCGGGACATCTGTGACCCGGATCACATACGCCTTCTGTCAGGAATCGGCGCGCTGTCCCGCTCAACCCATGGAGCCCGCACCCACGGGCACACCGACCGACAGGAGCAACCATGAAGCACCGCATCGTCGTCCTCGGCGCCGGATACGCCGGGGCGCACGTGGCCGGCAACCTCGCCCGCCGGCTGTCCCCGGCGGACACCGAGATCACCGTCGTCAACGCCGAGCCCGACTTCGTGCAGCGCCTGCGGCTGCACCAGCTCGCCGCCGGCCGGTCGATCGACGCCCCCCGGCTCACCGAGGTCTTCGCCGGCACGGGGACGCGGCTGCGCCTGGGCCGCGTCACGGCCGTCGACCCCGACCACCGGGCCGTGACCGTGGCCGACGCCGACGGCGGCGGCGAGCTCCTCTACGACACGCTGGTCTACGCGCTCGGCAGCCACGGCGACGGCGGGGGCGTCCCCGGCGTGGCCGAGCACGCCTTCGACGTCGCCGCCCGGCCCTCCGCCCTGCGCCTGCGCGCGCGCCTGGACACCCTGACCGGGCAGGGCGACGGCGGCAGGGTACTGGTCGTCGGCGACGGGCTGACCGGCATCGAGACGGCCACCGAGATCGCCGAATCCCGGCCCGGGCTGTCCGTCTCCCTCGTCGCCCGGGGCGAACTGGGCGCCCGGCTCTCCGCAGGAGCCCGCCGCCACCTGCGCCGGGCCTGCGACCGCCTGGGCGTCACCGTCCTCGAACACACCACCGTCGCGGCGGTCGAGGCGACGGGGGTGCGGTGCGCCGACGGCACCGCCCTCGCCTCCGACGTCACCGTGTGGGCGGCCGGGTTCGCCGTCCAGCCCCTCGCCGCCGCCGGCGGGCTGGCCGTCACCGGGGACGGCAGGATCCTCGTCGACCGCACCATGCGGTCCGTGTCGCACCCGGACGTCTACGCCGTGGGCGACAGCGCCCACGCCACCGGTGACAACGGCCTGCCGCTGCCGATGTCCTGCGCCACGGCCGGCTTCACCGGCCGCCAGGCCGTGGACGCGATCGTCGGAGAGCTGACCGGCCGTGAGGTCGCCCGCACCAGGCTGGTGTACGTGGGGAACCACATCAGCCTCGGGAGGCGGGACGGCATTCTCCAGAGGGTGGACGGCGAGGGCCGGGCCGAACCGTCGTACGTGGGCGGGCGGAAGGCCGCGCGGATCAAGGCGGGCATCCTCGCGATGTCGCTGTGGGCCACCTCGCACCCGACCTTCGGTCTGCCCACGCGCAGGCACCGGGTGGCCGGTGCCCGGCGCCTGAGCACCGGGACGACGGTCGCCTAGGGTGAGGCGCGTGGACACCACCGCGGACCGCTTCGACACCGACCGGTTCGAGGCCGACCGGAACCGGCTGGCCTCCCTGGCCTACCGGCTCCTCGGCTCGGCCACCGACGCCGAGGACGCCGTGCAGGACGCGTTCCTGCACTGGCAGGCCGCCGACCGGCAGCGGATCAGGGTGCCGGAAGCCTGGCTGACCAAGGTCGTCACCAACCTGTGCCTCGACCACCTCCGCTCGGCCCGCGCCCGCCGGGAGCGCACCGCCGGCGCCTGGCTGCCCGAACCGCTCCTCGACGGCGACCCGATGCTCGGCCCGGCCGACACCGTCGAGCAGCGGGAGTCGGTCTCCCTGGCCGTCCTGATGCTCATGGAGCGCCTGTCGCCCCTCGAACGGGCCGTCTACGTGCTGCGGGAAGCCTTCTCGTACAGCCACGCGGAGATCGCCGAGATCCTCGACCTCACCGAGTCCGCGAGTCAGCAGCACCTCCACCGGGCGCGGCGCCGCGTCACCGCCACCCGCCGCGCCGGCGGCGAGGCCGATCCGGCGTCGGCCCGCCGGATCGTGGAGGAATTCCTCGAAGCCGCGACCTCCGGCCGGACCGAGCGACTCGTCGCCCTGCTCACCGACGACGCGACCGCGCTCTCCGACGGTGCCGGTCTGACCAGGACGCTGCTGCGGTACGACACGGCCCGGCGCATCGCCGTCGTCGCGCGGGCCGGCTTCAAGCCCACCCCCGCCAAGCGCCGCCTGGCGGGCGGCACACCCGCCGTCCACTACGCCACCGTCAACGGCGGCCCGGCCCTTCTGTTCGTCCTCGACGACCGTGTCATGGGCGCCGTGACGTTCGACCTCACGGCCGGCAGGATCGCCACGGTCCGCGGCATCGCCGCCCCCGGCCGCCTCACCCGCCTCACCGAGGCCTGGCGACGCCACGCGAGCACCCCTCTGATGCCGGAGTGGTGACCCGCCGCCACGCACCCCCGCCGCCGGGCCGCACGGTCGGTGAGGGGTGCGTACGGGCGGGGTGTCGCCTCCCGAATGGGCTGTCACCGGATCCGTACCCCCTCCACCGCCGTCCGCAGGAGCCGTGTCTCCGCGGCGTGGCGGGCCGCCTCGTCCGGGGCGGCCGGCGCGCCGGAGAACCGGACCTCGGCGTTCCATCGGCCCGGCGCCCTGCGCCCGGTCGCGGGGGAGGGGGGAGTGGCGCCGGAGACCGCGCCCGGAACGCGGCGGCTGCTCCCTTCCGTCCGCCCGGCGCGCGAGACCGGCGCCGCCAGGTTCGCCCTGACCGGCGACCCGTACGGCGTGGCCGGAGCCGGACCGCATCCGGGGGCGGGACCGCGCGAGAAGGTGAAACGGACACGCCGCGCCCCGCGGCGACGGCCCCCGCCGAACCGCCGGCCCGAAGGAGAGCACCGCAGACCATGAGGGACACCAGCGACATCGTCATCGTCGGCGCCGGGGCCGCCGGGCTCTCGCTCGCGTGGCGGCTGCTCGCTCCGCCGCCCGGTGTCCGCGCCCCGGACGTCGTCCTCGTCACCCCGCCCCCCGGCCACCTCCGCCCACCCGAACGCACCTGGTGCTACTGGGAGTCCGGCCCGGGCGACTACGACCCGCTCCTCACCGCGCGCTGGCGCAGGGTGCGGGTCCGCGCCCCAGGGGGCGACGGCCGGACCTGCGAACTCGGCGAGCTCACCTACAAGATGCTCCGCTCCGACGCCTTCGAACGGGGCCTGGAGCCACGCCTGACGGGGCTGCGCCGGGTGGAAGCCGTCGTCGAGGCCGTCACCGACCGTCCGGACGGCGCCGAGGTGAGCTGCCGCACCGCCGGCGGCACCACCTTCACGCTCCGGGCCCGCTGGGCCTACGACTCCCGGCCGCCCGCCACGCCCCCCGCCGCGCGCGTCTCGCTGTGCCAGCACTTCCGCGGCTGGTTCGTCCGGTGCGAGCACCCGGTCCTCACCCCCGGCACCGTCGAGCTCATGGACTTCCGCACCCCCCAGCCACGGCACGGCCTCTCCTTCGGGTACGTACTGCCCACCAGCCGGTACGAGGCCCTCGTCGAGTACACCGAGTTCGGCCGGGCCCCCCTCACCCGTCAGGCCTACGACGACGCCCTCCGCCACTACACCGGCCACGTCCTCGGCCTCGGCGCCTTCCGGGTGACGGCCACCGAACAGGGCGTCATCCCCATGACCGACGGCCGTCACGAACGCCGTGCCGGCCGGCACGTCTTCCGGATCGGCGCGGCGGGCGGAGCCGTCCGCCCCTCCACCGGCTACGCCTTCGCCGCGATCCAGCGCCAGAGCCGAGCCGTGGCGCACGCCCTGCACACCGGCGGCCCGCCCCTGCCCCCGCCGGCCCACCCGGCACGGGCCCTGGCCATGGACGCCGTCCTCCTGAGAGGCCTCGACAGCGGACGCATCGACGGCCCGGCGTTCTTCACCCGCCTCTTCCGCGACGTACCGAGTGCCCGCCTGCTCCGCTTCCTCGACGGCACCACGCGCCCCGCCGAGGAGTTCGCCATCGGACTGCGCACCCCCGTCCTCACCATGCTGCGCACCGCCGCCGAGCTGCCCCTGCTCACCCGCCGCCGCTGACCGAAGCCACGAGGAGCCCCCGATGACCCGTCACGAGCCCGCCCCGGCCGCCCGCCGCGGCCGCGACCGCAAGGCCGTCGTCCTGCCCGCGCCCCCGCCCCGGCGCACGGGCGCGCGCGGGACCGTCCGCTGCGCGGTCGTCGGCGGCGGCATCGCCGGTCTCGCCGCCGCCACGGCCCTCGCCGAACGCGGCGTCCGCGTCACGCTCTACGAGCGCGAGCCGACGCTCGGAGGCCGCCTGGCCGGATGGCCCACCGACCTCGCGGACGGATCGACCGTCACCATGAGCCGCGGCTTCCACGCCTTCTTCCGCCAGTACTACAACCTGCGGGGACTGCTCCGGCGCGTCGACCCGGGCCTCGACCGCCTCCGCCCGCTGCCCGACTACCCGCTGCGGCACGGCTCGGGGACGTACGACAGCTTCGCCCGCGTCCCGCGGACACCGCCCTGGAGCGCCCTCGGGTTCGCCCTGCTCAGTCCGAGCTTCGGCGCCGGGGACCTCGCCCGGATGAACCCGCGCGCCGCACTGCCGCTCCTGGACGTCCGCGTCCCCGAGGTCTACCGGCGGTACGACAACATCAGCGCCCGCGAACTGCTCGACCGCGTCCGCTTCCCCGAGGCGGCCCGGCACCTGGCCTTCGAAGTCTTCTCCCGCAGCTTCTTCGCCGACCCGGGCGAGCTGTCCGCCGCCGAACTCGCCCTCATGTTCCACATCTACTTCCTCGGCTCCTCCGAAGGCCTCCTCTTCGACGTGCCCGACGAGCCCTACCCCCAGGCGCTGTGGGACCCGCTCGCCCGCCACCTCGACAGCCACGGTGCCGCCGTCCGCACCGACACCCCCGTGCGGGGCCTCGAACCGTGCCCGGACGGCGGCCACCTCGTCCACACGGCGGACGGCACCGAGCACACGGACGCGGTCGTGCTCGCCCTCGACACGGCGGGACTCCAGGCGCTCACCGCCGCCTCCCCGAACCTGTGCGACGCCGCGTGGCGGGCCCGGGTCGGCAGGCTCCGCGTCGCCCCGCCCTTCCTCGTGACCCGGGTCTGGCTCGACCGCCCGGTCGCCCCGCACCGCCCCGGGTTCCTCGGCACCAGCGGCTACGGGCCGCTGGACAACATCACGGTACTCAACGTGTTCGAGGGGGAGGCCGCCCGCTGGGCCCGAAAGACCGGAGGCGCCGTCCTCGAACTCCACGCCTACGCCGCCGACCCGGCCGCGCGTCCGCACGCCCTCGCGCGCGAGCTCGTCGCCCAGCTGCACCGCGTCCACCCGGAGACGGCGACCGCGCGGATCGTCGACCAGCGGGACGAATGGCGCCGCGACTGCCCGCTGTTCGCCGTGGGCACGCACACCGACCGGCCCACCGTCGAGACGCCGGACCCCACCGTCACCGTCGCCGGCGACCTGGTCCGCACCGGCCTCCCGGTGGCCCTCATGGAACGGGCCGCGACCACCGGCTTCCTCGCGGCCAACGCCCATCTGCGCCGCTGGGGCCTCGGCGGCCAGACCCTGTGGACCGTCCCCCGCCACGGCCGCTCGGCCCCCCTGCGGCTCCTCGCCCGCCGCTTCGGCGTGACCTGACGGGCCGCCGGGCCGGACCGGCGACGGCCGGCGAAGGCCCGGCCGTCGGCGCCGCTCTCCGCCGGCCGGGAACCGCCCCTCAGCCCGGGAACCGCCCCTCCGCCCGCAGCCGGTGCCGCCGCTCCGCGTACGCGAGGTCGTCACGCCACAGGCGTCCCGCCGTGGCCCGTACGGCGGGACGCAGCAGGGGAGCGAGGGCGCGTGCCACCGCGAAGCCCCGCCGGTCCGAGCCGGCCACGACCGCCTCGACCACGGCCGTGCGCGGGCGCCCGGCACCCGCCGGCGTCAACGGCGTCGCATGGGTCTCCACCACCGATCCCGTCCCCTCGCCCTCGACGATCCGCATGACGACCGTCCGCGCGTCGGGCGCGTGGAACGCGGCGCGTACGGGGACGACGATCCGCCCGGCCACCTTGAACGACACGTCCACCAGGAGGACGTCCTTCCCGTCGTCCGCCGGAGCGCCGTCCGGCACGTCCCGGACGGCCAGGTCCACGAAGGAGTACGGGTGGAGCCAGGCGCCGTGCCACGGATCGAGGCGGTTCGCCACGACGTCCTCCGGCTCGCAGGCGCCCGTCCCGGTGTACACGGCGGCGAGCGACGCGCCCCGGGCCGGCCGTGCCGGGACGGCGGGCCGCCGGGTGGGCGGCTCCCCGCCCACCCGGTCCAGCCGCACCCACAGCAGCACCCCGTCGTCGTGCACCGGCCACGGTGACCAGCCCGCGAACGGGCCGCCGTCCAGGTCGAG
>NZ_JAPSIW010000354.1 GCF_031178505.1 Streptomyces sp.
CCACGTTGTCGATCGTGCCGGGGACGTCGAACTCCCGGGTCAGGCGGATCGGCTTGCCGGCCTGGCGGCTCTCGAGCACCGCGAACTCCTCGGCCCGCTCCTCGAGCAGGACGGCGAACCGGGTCAGCACCGCGGAGCGCTCCGCGGGGGTCGCCCGGGACCAGCCCGGGAACGCGGCCCGCGCCGCCTCCACGGCGGCGTCCACGTCCTCGTCGCCGGCGGAGGCCACGGTGGCCACGACCGTGCCGTCGGAGGGGTTGATGACCTCGGAGGTCGTTCCCGAGGTGCCGGCGGTCATCCGCCCGTTGATCCAGAGGCCGGTCTGCACCGGGGTCCCGGACTCGGTCGCACCCTGCAGGGTGGATGCGCTGGTGGTCGTGTCGGTCATGATCAGTCCTTTGCTGCTGTGGGTACGAGAGGGGAGGTCGCCGCGCCCGGGGCCCAGATGTCCCCGACGCTGTATCCGCGCTGGAAGGGGTCCGAGTCGTCGAGCACCCACCGGCTGTGGCCGGTCACCCAGCCGCGGCCCGTGATGGTGGGCAGCACCGCCGGCCGTCCGCCCGAGGTGGTGGTCCCCACCAGCCGGCCGACGAACTCGGTGCCGATGATGCTGCGGTGCCGGAACGGCTGGTCGATTTCCAGCTGCCCGCGGGCGTGCAGCGCGGCCATCCGGGCGGAGGTGCCCGTGCCGCACGGGGAGCGGTCCAGGACACCGGTCCAGCTCTCCGGGTCGTCCGCCCGCACCGGTCCGTTGGTCAGCACCACGGTGTTGCGGGAGGGCTCGCCGGGCACGGGGTCGCCGCTGTGCAGCATGATCAGGTTCACGCCGCGGATGCCGGGGTTGTCCGGGTGGACCACGTCGATCTGCTCGGTGGCCGCCAGCTTGATCAGCGCCCCGGCGCGGGCCAGCTCCTTGCCCCGCGCCGGGTCCAGGTCCAGGCCCAGGTCGGCGACCCGTGCCTGGGCGAAGAACTGCCCGCCGAAGACGACGTCCACCGGGACCGTGCCCAGCTCGGGGACCTCCAGCGGCACGTCGAGCCCCACGACGAAGGACGGGACGTTGGCCACGGTGACGGAGCGGACCTTCCCGTCCTCCACCCGGGCGGTGGCGTGCACCGTGCCCACCGCAGTGTCGACGGCGACCTCGACCACGGGGCCGGGACGGTCGACGATGCCGGTCTCGATCGCGGCGGTGACGGCACAGATGGTGTTCGACCCCGACATCGGGGTGAACCCGCCCTGCTCCAGCACCACGATGCCGAAGTCCGACCCCGGCTGGACCGGGGGCAGCAGGAGAACGGCGCACATGGCGGGATAGCCCCGCGGTTCCTGCAGCACCAGCCGGCGCAGCCCGTCGAGGTGCTGCCGGCAGTACTGCAGGCGCTCAGCCATGGTGTCTCCCCGGACCAGGTGCGCCGCCGAGGTGAGGATGCGTCCCGGCTCGCCCTCGGCGTGCACCTCGACCGAGTCCAGGCTGAGGATCTCGGTCATGCCGTGGCGGGCTTCAGGACGCCGGCGTTCTCGAGGATCTGGGCGAAGCGCTGCCGGTTCTCCTCCGAGAGCGGCTGGATGGGGCGGCGCGGGGGGCCGGCCGGCACGCCCAGGAGCTCGAGGCCCGCCTTGATGCCGGCCACGTAGTTCACCGACTCCAGGAAGTCGCTGATGGCCCACAGGGTCTTCCACTGCTCGCGGGCGGCGGCGAGGTCACCGCGCTCGGCCAGGGTGTTCCAGAACTCCACGGCGAGCTCGGGCACGATGCCCGCCACGCCCCACACGGAGGCCTGGGCGCCGCTGGCGATGCCGAAGAAGGTCAGCGTGTCCCAGCCGTTGAAGGCCTTGATCCTGTCGCCGTGGTTGGTCAGCAGGTCGCCCAGGGCCACGGCGTCGCCCGAGGTGTCCTTGAGGTAGTCGATGCCGTCGATGTCGCCGAGGGAGGCGATCTGTGCGGCGTCGAGCTGGAGCCCGGTGGCGCCGGGGACGTTGTAGTAGACGATCGGCAGCGTCACCGACGCGGCGACGTCGGAGAGGAAGGCGACGAGGGCGTCGAAGTCCAGCGGGTCGTAGAACGGGGGCACGAGCATCAGGGCGTCGGCGCCCACGGACTCGGCGTGCTGGGCCAGGGAGATCGCGCCGTCGGTGGACAGCGCGCCGATCCCGGCGACCACGGGGACGCGGCCGGCGGCGGCCTCGACGTAGAGCTCGATGACGCGCCGGTACTCGGCGTCGGAGAGGGTGGTGAACTCACCGGTGGTGCCGGTGGGCACCAGGC
Source organism: Streptomyces sp. (assembly GCF_031178505.1). Classification (GTDB taxonomy): domain Bacteria; phylum Actinomycetota; class Actinomycetes; order Streptomycetales; family Streptomycetaceae; genus Streptomyces; species Streptomyces gulbargensis. The sequence goes on from NZ_JAPSIW010000354.1 coordinate 2,270, forward strand.
CGTGGATGCCGGCCTCGACGAGGCGGTCGACGTTCTGCCGGAGGGCGTCCTCGTCGACGGCGGAGGCGTCGGCGGTGAACGGGGTGGTCACGGCGGCGAGGATGCCGCGGAGGTTCACGTTCTTGCGCTGGGTCATGATGGTGTCCTTTCGGGGATGGGGTGTCAGGCTGCGGAGCGGACTGCGCGCCGCTGGCCGGTGAAGCGCTCGGCGGCGAAGGGTTCGAGGGCGGAGGGCAGGCGCCCGTGCAGGATGAGCTCGGTCAGTGCCGAGGCGGTGCCCGGGGCCAGGGTGACGCCCATCATCCCGTGGCCCGTGGAGACGTAGGCGTTGGACATGGGGCCGATGCGCCCGATGATGGGCAGGCCGTCCGGGGTCATGGGGCGCATGCCGGCGCGGGCCGTGACCTTCTCCGCCGGGGGGTTCCAGCCGCGGAAGTAGCTGCTGGGGGCACGCAGGATGGCGTCGACGCGCACCTGGTTGACGTTCTCGTCGAGGCCGCCGAACTCCATGGTGCCGGCCAGGCGCAGCCGGCCGTGGAACGGGGTGACCGCGACCTTGGCGTCGGAGAGGTTGACGGCGCTGCGCAGGCCCAACTTCGGGACCTCGACGCTGTAGCCCTTGCCCGGACGCACCGGGAGCAGCATGCCGAACTTCTGGGAGATCTTCCCGGTCCAGGCGCCGGCGGCCAGCACCACCGCGTCGGCGGGAAAGCGACGGTCCCCGGAGCGGACCGCGGTGATGCGGTCCCCCGAGGTCTCGACCTCGTCGACCGGCGCGTCCTCCACGACCGTCACGCCCATCTCGGCGATGCGCTTGGCCAGGGCCCGGGTCAGTGCCCCGGGGTCGAGGTGGCGCTCGTGGGGGTAGTAGATGCCGCCGATCACCTCGTCGGAGAGCAGGGGCTCCTGCTCGCGGACCTCGTCGCCGCGCAGGACGCGGGGGTCGCGGCCGAACCGCCGGGCCAGGTCGAGGTTGTCCAGGTGGTGCTCGAGGTTCCCTTCCTCCTTGAAGGCCATGAGCAGCCCGCTGGTGTGCATCTCGAAGTCCATGCCGTCGCTGCGGTAGTCGTCGAAGACCTCGAGGGTCTCCTGCGCCAGGGCGAGGTGGCCCTCGAAGCCGGCCCGCTGGGCCTTGGCGTTGGAGTGGCGCCACATGCCGGTGAGGAACTTCAGGAATGCCGGCTCCAGGGAGGGCTTGATGTAGAGCGGGCTGTCCGGGCGGAGCATCCACTTCATGGACTTGAGGATCACCCCGGGACCGGGCACGGGCGCGGACTCGGCCGGGCAGACCCATCCGGCGTTGACCTCCGAGGTGCCCAGGCCGGTGCCCCGGGCGTCGACGAGGGTGACCTCGGCGCCTTCTCTAGCCAGGTGGTAGGCGGTGGTCAGACCGACCACGCCTCCTCCGACGACCACAACGTGCATGTTCTCGTTCCTTCCTGGTGGGCCGCCGACGAGGGGCGGCGCCCACGAGCCGTGCTGGATTCGCGTCGCCGCGCCCCGGACGCCTCGGGACGGAGGCGGCCACGGTGTCGGCCGGCGCGGACGGGGCACCCGGAGGTGACCGGAGGATGAGCCCGGCACCCCTGGCCAGCAGACTGTTTTATTGTCTGACAACCCGTTCTGTACCGAGGGTAGGCATGTGACCGGTGCCACGTCTACCCCGCGCGGTAAATTCCCTGTTTCGCCCGGGACTCCGCAGCAACCGGGGCGGCCGGTCCGGTCCCCGGTGGCACGGTCCGTGGACTCCGGTGCGGGGCGTGAGCGGACGGATCGGGGCGAGCGCTCCCAGGCGGTGACAGCCCGGGAGCGCTCGCCCCTTCTTCCGTGCTCGCAGGATCCACTGCTCGGCTCCTGCGAGCGCTCACCGGTGCCGCTGACCGGTGGGGTCAGGGCGTCCGGCGAGGCCTAGGCGCTCTGCGCGTGGCGGTCGGCCACCTCCAGGGCGGCGTCGAGGATCTCCAGCCCGCGGCGGGCGTCCTCCTCGCTGATGTTCAGCGGGGGCACCACGTGGATGCGGTTGAAGTTGGCGAACGGCAGCAGTCCGGCGGCCTTGAGCGCGGCGACGAGCTCGTTCATCGCGGGCGAGGAGCCGCCGTAGGGAGCCAGCGGCTCCTTGGTGGTGCGGTTCTTGACGAGCTCCACGGCCCAGAAGCACCCGGTGCCGCGGACGTCGCCCACGGACGGGTGGCGCTCGGCGATCTCGCGCAACCCGGGGCCGAGGACGTTCTCGCCCAGCCACGCGGCGTGCTCGATCATGCCCTCGTCGCGCATGGCGTTGATCGCCGCCACCGCGGCGGCACACGCCAGCGGGTGGCCCGAGTAGGTCAGCCCGCCGGGGTAGGGGCGGTCCCGGAAGGTGTTGTGGACGGCCTCCGAGATCGCCACGCCGCCGAGGGGGACGTAGCCCGAGTTCACGCCCTTGGCGAAGGTGATCAGGTCCGGCTCCACGTTCCAGTGGTCGACGGCGAACCACTTGCCGGAGCGTCCGAAGCCGGCCATGACCTCGTCGGCGATGTAGACGATGCCGTACTTGCGGGTCAGCTCCCGGACGCCCTCCAGGTAGCCCGCCGGGGGGACGTAGATCCCGGCCGTGCCGGGGATCGACTCGAGGATCAGGGCGGCGATGTTCTGCGCGCCCTCGAGCACGATCATGTCCTCCAGGTGCCGCAGCGCCCGCTCGGTCTCCTCCGCCTCGGTGGTGGCGTCGAAGTAGGAGCGGTAGTGGTAGGCGGGCATGAAGTGGACCACGCCCGAGTCGGAGTAGTCGCTGGAGAACCGGCGGGGGTCCCCGGTGACGTTGACCGCCAGGTGGGTGCCGCCGTGGTAGCTGCGGTAGGCGGAGAGCACCTTGTGCCGGCCCGTGTGCAGGCGGGCCATGCGGATGGCGTGCTCCACGGCGTCGGCGCCGCCGTTGGTGAAGAACACGTGGTTCAGGTCGCCGGGGGTCAGCTCGGCGATGAGCCGGGCCGCCTCCGAGCGGGCCGGGTTCGCGTGCGGCGGGGCGATGGTGCACAGGGTCTGCGCCTGCTCCACGATGGCGGCGACCACCTTCGGGTGCTGGTGCCCGATGTTGGTGTTGACCAGCTGGGAGGAGAAGTCCAGCAGCCGGTTGCCCTCCCCGTCCCAGACGTAGGAGCCCTCCGCCCTGAGCACCGTCATGGGGTCCAGGGAGCCCTGCGCGGACCACGAGTGGAACACGTGGGCGCGGTCCAGCTCGTAGGCCCGGCGGCCGGCCTCGATCTCCTCGGCGGTGAGCACGGGCGTCTCGGTGGTGGTGTCGGTCACGGTGTGCTCCTTAGGCGTTGGTCGGGAAGCCGAGGTTGAGGCCGCCGTGGCTGGGGTCCAGCCAGCGGCTGGTCACCACCTTGCCGCGGGTGAAGAAGTGGACGCCCTCGGCGCCGTGGGCGTGGGTGTCGCCGAACAGCGAGTTCTTCCACCCGCCGAAGGAGTAGTAGGCCATCGGGACGGGGATCGGCACGTTGATCCCGACCATGCCGACCTGGATCTCGTTCTCGAAGCGGCGGGCGGCGCCGCCGTCGTTGGTGAAGATCGCGGTGCCGTTGCCGTAGGGGTTGCTGTTGATCAGGGCCACGCCCTCGTCGTAGCCGGCCACGCGGACCGTCGAGAGGACGGGGCCGAAGATCTCGTCGGTGTAGACCGACATCTCGGGGGTGACGTGGTCGAACAGGGTCGGGTTGAGGAAGAAGCCCTCGCCCTCGGCGTCCGGGTCGACCTGGCGGCCGTCGAGCACCAGGGTCGCACCGGCCTGCTCGCCGGCGTCGATGTAGCTCGCCACCTTGTCGCGGTGGGCGGCGGTGACCAGCGGGCCCATGTCGCAGCCGCGGGTGCCGTCGCCGATGCGCAGCGTGCGGGTGCGCTCGGCGATCTTCGCGACCAGCTCGTCGGCGACGGACTCGACGGCCACGATCGCCGAGATCGCCATGCAGCGCTCGCCGGCCGCGCCGTAGCCGGCGTTGACGGCCGCGTCGGCGGCGAGGTCGAGGTCGGCGTCGGGCAGCACCAGCATGTGGTTCTTGGCGCCGCCGAGGGCCTGGACCCGCTTGCCGTGGGCGGTGCCCCGCTCGTAGACGTACTGGGCGATCGGGGTGGAGCCCACGAAGGACACGGAGGCGACGTCCGGGCTGTCGAGCAGCGCGTCGACGGCCTCCTTGTCGCCGTTCACCACGTTGAAGACGCCGTCGGGCAGACCGGCCTCCTTCCACAGCTCGGCCATCCAGAGCGCGGCCGTGGGGGTCTTCTCGCTGGGCTTGACCACCACGGTGTTGCCGGCGGCGATGGCGACCGGGAAGAACCACATCGGCACCATGGCGGGGAAGTTGAAGGGGGCGATGATGGCCGCGACGCCCAGCGGCTGGCGGATCGAGTGGACGTCCACCTTGGTGGAGGCGTTCTCGGTGAAGCCGCCCTTGAGCAGGGTGGGGATGCCGCAGGCGAACTCGACGACGTCCTGGCCGCGGGCGACCTCGCCGAGGGCGTCGTCCAGGACCTTGCCGTGCTCGGCGGTGATGATCTCGGCGAGCTCGCCCTTGCGGGCGTTGAGCAGCTCGCGGAAGGCGAAGATGACCTGGGTCCGGCGGGCGACGGAGGTGTCGCGCCATCCCGGGAACGCCGTGGCGGCCGCGGCCACGGCCTCGTCGACGGTGGCGGTCGGGGC
>NZ_JAPSIW010001035.1 GCF_031178505.1 Streptomyces sp.
CGCTCGTCGGCATCGTCATGGGCTCGGACTCCGACTGGCCCGTCATGGAGGCCGCCGCGGAGGCGCTGGCCGAGTTCGACGTGCCGGTGGAGGTCGACGTCGTCTCCGCCCACCGGCAGCCGGACAAGATGGTCGAGTACGGCCGCACCGCCGCCGACCGCGGGCTGCGGGTGATCGTGGCCGGGGCCGGGGGAGCGGCCCACCTACCGGGGATGCTCGCGGCCGTGACGCCCCTGCCCGTGATCGGCGTGCCCGTGCCGCTGTCCCGCCTGGACGGGCTCGACTCGCTGCTGTCGATCGTGCAGATGCCCGCCGGGGTGCCGGTCGCGACCGTCTCCATCGGCGGCGCCCGGAACGCCGGCCTGCTCGCCGCGCGCATCCTCGGCGCCGGCACCGACGACACCGCCCGGCGCCTCGCGGCGGCCATGGTGGAGTTCCAGGACGGCCTGCGGGCGCAGGCGGACGCCAAGGGCGAGCGGCTGCGGTCGCTGCACGGCGACGGGCGGCGGCCGGGCGTCGGCTTCGGTTCCTGAGGGTCGCTGCGCCGTCCGGGTGACTGGGACGGCAACCGGCCACGCGCCGTCTCACCCGCGTGCCAGGGTCCGACCCAGGGGGCGTCGTAGGGGGCTCCCTCGGGCGGGACCGCATCCCGACGTGCGCAGGGGGTAGGCATGAGATCTTCTCGACATGGACGCACACCGGTCCGGATCGCGGCGCTCGCCGTGGCGGCCACGGTGGGCACGGGGATGCTGACGGCGCTGCCGGCGTCGGCCGAGGTCGAGGACACTGCGTCCTCCATCGGCTGGTACCGGCCGTCCGACGGGTCGTTCCACCTGAACGACGCCGTCGCGGCGGACGACGCGTCGGACCGGGCGTTCGTGTACGGCCCGGCGGGCGACGGCACCCTGACCGCCGTGAGCGGCGACTGGGACGGGGACCGTGCGTCCTCCGTGGGCTGGTACCGACCGTCCGACGGATCCTGGCACCTCACCAACGCCACCACGTCCGGGGCCACGACGCACTACGCGTTCGTCTACGGCCCGGCCGGGGACGCCTCGGTGACGCCCGTGGTCGGCGACTGGGACGGGGACGGCAAGGACTCGGTGGGCTGGTACCGCCCGGGTGACGGGTCCTGGCACCTGACGAACGCGATGACCTCCGGCGCCAGCACCCACCACGCGTTCGTCTACGGCCCGGCCGGCGACGCCTCGGTGACGCCCGTGGCCGGCGACTGGGACGCGGACGGCAAGGACTCCGTGGGCTGGTACCGCCCGGGTGACGGCTCCTGGCACCTGACCAACAAGCGCGACACCCCGTCGAGCAGCGACGTTGCCCTCGTGTCCGGGCCTGCCGGCGACGCCACGGTGCAGCCCGTCGTGGGTGACTGGGACGGGTACGTGCCGCCGGTCGTCCCTCCGTCGAACCCTGCGCCGCCGGCGGTGACCGGGCAGCAGGCCGCCGCCGACCTCCTGGCGAGCGGACGGGTCACCGGGGCGGACGGGGTAATGGCGCAGATCCGCGGCGTCGCATCGGGGCAGCCCTACACCGACGTGCGGGTGTGCCACCTCGACCCCACGCTCCTCGGTGTGCTGCGGACGCTCGTGGTCGAGCGCGGCTACTCCCTGTACGTGACCTCGTTCAACCGGTACTGCACCGACACGCTCACCGGCTCCGGGCAGGC
>NZ_JAPSIW010001036.1 GCF_031178505.1 Streptomyces sp.
TCGCTCATGGGCGTGCCGGTGTGGCCGAAGGCCACGTAGGAGAAGCCGGCCGGTAGCAGCAGCTCGCCGCCCGGTGCCGGCCGCAACGGCCCGTAGCCGCCGTTGTCCGGCGCCTGCATCGTGTCGTTACCCCGCGCACGCCCCTGGGCGGCGTGCGCGGTGTTGCCCATCAGCGCGGACAGGGCGGCGGCGGCGCTCATCGCTCCGCCGGCCTTGAGGAGCCCGCGGCGTCCTACGGGGGTCATGGCCTGGGTCTGTGCTGTCGTCATCTCGGTCTGTGTCCTCACGTGGGTCGGTCGGCTGCTTCCGGAGACCGACTCCAGCAGGGGCAGTCGAACAGCGGACCAGCACGCCGTGAATGCCCCGCGTCGAGCACATGGCGGCTTTGTTCGCGATCGAGAACGGAACGGCCGGGGTGGGCGGGGTTCCTTGCCCGGAGACCCGGAGTCACGCTGCAGGCGGCGGACGACGTCGGGTCCGCTCGCGAGCCTCCCTCTCCTCGTAGGCTGACCCTCACCCGCAACGGACAGGAGGCTGGGATGGCCGAGACAACGGTGGAGGACGTGCTGGCCGAGCTGGCGGCGCTCGAAGACCCGAGGGCGCGGGCGGTGAACGAGCGGCACGGCGACGACCACGGAGTGAACCTCACCAAGCTGCGGGCGGTCGCGAAGCGGTTGAAGACGCAGCAGGACCTCGCGCTCGAGCTCTGGGGGACCGGGGACACCGCGGCCAGACTGCTCGCGCTGCTGATCTGTCGGCCGAAGGCGTTCGAGCGGGACGAGCTGGACGCTATGGTCCGCGCGGCGCGCACCCCCAAGGTGCACGACTGGTTCGTGAACTACGTGGTGAAGAAGAGCCCGCACACCGAGGACCTGCGATTGGCGTGGCTGGCCGATCCGGATTCCGTCGTCGCGAGTGCGGGCTGGGCGCTGACCGCCGATCGCGTGGTGAAGAAGCCCGAGGGCCTCGACCTCGCCGGCCTGCTCGACGTCATCGAGGCGCAGATGAAGGCCGCCCCGGAGCGCCTGCAGTGGGCGATGAACACCTGCCTGGCGCAGATCGGGATCGAGCACCCGGAGCACCGGGTCCGTGCCCTCGACATCGGGGAGCGCCTAGGGGTGCTCAAGGACTATCCGACGCCGCCGAACTGCACGTCCCCGTACGCCCCCGCCTGGATCGCCGAGATGGCGCGCCGACGGGACGATCGGTAGGAGGGCGCCGGTGCTCGTGCCGTGGCTCCCCGGAGTGCGGGGCGGTCCGGAGTGACCGGAAGTCGTCGGGTCTCAGCCGGAGTCCGATAAGCGATCCTGATGATTCATGCGCAGAATTCATTGCTGTTGTTGACGCTTCCGAAGGCTCACACTGGTGTTGTGCACATCACACTCCGCGAGTCGGAGCCTTTCGTGCCGCGACCTCCCTTTCACTGCCTTCAGGAGAACCTGCCGCCATGACCACCGACGTGTCGTCCCTGCCCGGGACCGGTACCACCTCCCACACCGTGGGCCCACTGGTCGATGCCCAGGCGCAGCTGGCCTCCGCCGTGGCCACCCTGGACTACGAGCCCGGTCTGCATGCCCTGCTGGCGAGCCCGCGGCGGGAGATGACCGTGAGCATCCCGCTGCGCCGTGACGACGGGTCGGTGGAGGTGCTGACCGGCCACCGGGTCCAGCACAACGTCTC
>NZ_JAPSIW010000355.1 GCF_031178505.1 Streptomyces sp.
GAGGGCGTCCATGTGCGGGAGCAGGGCGCGGCCGGTGGGCCAGTTCGCCGGGTCCTGCCAGTCGGTCGACCGCACGGCGGAGAAGAGCGCCGACGTGGCGCGGTCCCGGGCCTCGGCGACGAGCTCCACGCCGCGGTGGGGGTCGTCGGCGTCGGGAGTGCGGGCGACGGACTGGACCAGCCGGTGGAGGGAGAGGGTGTGGCTCGCGGCGTCCACGGTGATCAGGCTGTAGGCGTTCAGCACTCCGACCGCGCCGGCGATCTCCGCCGGTGCCGCGGTGTCGTCGAGGAGGCCGGCGGGGATGCGGTCGGGGGCGTACCAGGCCAGGGTGCGCAGCACGTCGGTGGCGCCCGGCCGCCGTTGCGCCACCTGGTCCAGCGAGACCCGCCAGACGCGGGCGACGGTGCGTTCGGGGTCGGTGACGCCGACGCCGCCCTGCCGGTAGAGCGGGGCGGGGTCCTGTCCGAGCAGGTCCAGGTAGCCGAGGGGGGTCAGGAGCGGGTTCTGGGCGAGGAACGCGGCGGCCTGCTCGACGGCGAGCGGCAGATGGCCGAGTTCGGCGCAGAGTGCGGCCGCTCCGGTCAGATCACGGGGGCCGCCGGCCGTGACGACGCGGGTGAGGAGGGCCAGGGACTCGCCCGGTTGCAGAGTGTCGAGCCGGATGACGGTGGTGGCGTCGTGCCACACCGTGGCGAGCCTGCTGGTGATCAGGAAGCGGCCGTGCGGCGCGCGGGCGAGGAGGGGGGCGATGTCGGCGGGGTCGGTGACGTTGTCCAGGACGAGCAGCCAGCCGTCGTGCGCGGCGAGCCACTGCGTCCCGTTCTCCGCCAGCGCCTCCGTCGTCAGCGCCTTGGAGGTGGCGGGCTGCAGCGCGGTGGCGAGGGCGGCCAGGCCCTGCTCGACGGCTGCGGGGCTGTCGGCGGTGATCCACCGGACGGGGGTGAGGCCGTGCGTACGGGCGCGGGTGGCCGCCCAGTGCACGGCCAGCGCGCTCTTGCCGACGCCGCCGAGCCCGTGCACGGCCTGGAGCCACACGCCGCCGGGCTCGGCCAGGGCGGCGTCGAGGCGGTCGAGTTCGGCCGTGCGGCCCACGAAGTGCCCGGACCGGTACGGCAGGTTGTCCAGTCCCGGCCTGGCTCCCACCTCGGTCACGGGCCGTACCGCCTCGGGCGGCAGCACCACGCGGGTGTGGTCGTTGTAGATGCCCGTGACGGCGATGCCGCCGTTCGTCGCGAACGCGTTCCCGCTGCCCGTCACCCACTGCCCGGCGGGTTCCGCCTCGGCCGTGCGCCCGGCCGGGGTACGCCCGCCAGGGTCGTGCCGTCTGCCCCACCGCCACTTGGCCACGTCGCCGCCCGGCCGGCTACTCGGTGACGACGCCGCTGACGGCCGTGGACCCGGCGCCGGTGGCCTCCGCGTTCCCGGTGCGGACCGCTCGGGCGGCCTGACCGCCGCCCGTCCGCCGGACGCCGGTCACCGCGCTGCCTCCGTCGCGCGCCACCGCGTCCCCCGTGGCGAGGGCCACCTCGCCCGCGGCCTCGGCGACGAAGGCGGGCAGGGCGCGCAGGTCGCGGGCCGCCCGCTCCTGGTCCGCGCCGTGCAGGGCGGCCAGCAGGGTCTCGAACCGCTCCTGCCACATCCCCTCCTGGCGGGAGAGTTCCTGGCCCGGGTCCACGCCTCGGTCGGCCTCCAGGGCCCGGGCGGTCCGGTCCAGGCGCTCCAGGGCGGCCTGCTCCAGCTGCTCGTCGCCGCGCCCGAGGAGCGCGGCGACCCGGTCCCGTACCCCGTACCAGGCGTCGGTTCCGGCGGCCTGCACGACCGCCGCCCCGCCCGCCGCGGCCACCGCGGTCAACGCCTCGACCAGCACACCCGCCACCCGCCCCTCGTATCGGTTCGACCTCTCCGCCCGCACCGTACAGCCGTTCGCCCGAGCGTGGGTGAGAACCGGTCAGCCGGGAGCCGACCGGCCGCCGCGTGCCACCCGCCCCTTCATGAGCGCGGTGTGGAGGAGCAGCGCGGTGACGAGGCCGACGGCCCAGCCGTAGTCGGCGAGCGGTCGCAGGAACGGAACGAGGCCGTCGGCCGGGAAGGGGCCCTTGCCGGGCTCCGAGTGCGAACCGCCGGCCGCGAGGACTCCGCCGGCCGCGAAGGCGAGGACGGCCGCCGGGTTCCAGCCTCCGCGGTACCAGTAGGGGCCGTCGGCGCGGTAGAGCCCTTCGAGGTCGAGGACGGTGCGGCGGACCAGCCAGTAGTCGGCGATGAGGATGCCGGCGACGGTGCCGAGGAGTCCGCCGACGAGCCCGAGCCAGGTGAAGATGTACAGCTCCGGGGTGGAGGTCAGCTTCCACGGCATGACGAGGACGCCGACGACCCCGGTGATCAGCGCGCCCCTGCGGAAGTTCACGTACTTCGGCGCGAGGTTGGCGAGGTCGTACGCGGGGGAGACGACGTTCGCCGCGATGTTCACGGAGACGGTCGCGACCAGGACGGTGACGAGGGCGAAGAGGAGTCCGAAGACGTTGTCGGTCTTCGCGGCGAGTGCCACCGGATCCCAGACCGCCACCCCGTACACGGCCTGGGCACCGGAGGTGACGAGGACCGAGAGCAGCGCGAACAGGGTCATGGTGGTGGGCAGGCCGAGGGCCTGCCCGGCGACCTGGGCGCGCTGCCCGGCGCCGAAGCGGGTGAAGTCCGGGATGTTCAGGCTGAGCGTCGCCCAGAAGGCGATCATGCCCATGAGGGACGGGAGGAAGACGGGCCAGAAATCGGCGCCCCAGCCCAGCTTCGAGGGCTGGTCCAGCAGCGGTCCGAAACCGCCGGCCTTGACCGCGATCCAGACGAGCAGGACCAGCGCGCCGACGATGACGAACGGGGCGGCCCAGTTCTCGAAACGGCGCAGAGCCTCCATTCCGCGGTGGATGATGGCCAGTTCGAGTGCCCAGAAGAGGACGAAGCAGAGCCACAGGGTCCAGGGCTGTCCCCCGATCCTCCCGGCCGCCGCCCAGTCGCCGCCGAAGGCCTTGTCGAGCAGGACGAAGACGCCCTGGCCGCCGATCCAGGTCTGGATGCCGAACCAGGCGCAGGCGACGGCCGCCCGGACGAGGGCCGGCAGGTTGGCGCCCCGCAGCCCGAACGAGGCGCGGGCGAGGACCGGGAACGGGATGCCGTACTTCGGGCCGGCGTGCCCGGTCAGCAGCATGGGGAGCAGCACGATCAGATTGGCCAGGGCGATGGTGAGGACGGCCTGTTTCCAGTCCATGCCGAGGGCGACCAGGCCGGAGGCGAGCAGCCAGGACGGGATGTTGTGGGCCATGCCGACCCAGAGGGCGGCGAAGTTGTACGTGGTCCAGCGGCGTTGCGCGACGGGGACGGGCAGCAGGTCGTCGTTGACGAACCGGGGGTCGGTGAGGGACGTGCCGGGCGGCAGTTCGACGCGGCCGCCGGGTATGCCGGGGCCGTCCGCGGGGCCGGTGGCGCCGGTGGTGGTCATGGTGGCGGAACCCTTCGGTCGGGGACGGGGCGGAAGGGCTGTGCGGGGTGTGGGGGGGTCGGCGGGCCGGGTCAGCCGGTGAGGGCGGGGATGACCTCGGATCCGTACGCGTCGATCGTGCCCTCACGGTCGTCGTGCATCGCGTACACGGCGAACTGGTCGACCCCCAGGTCCCTCAGGTGCCGGAGTCGGTCGATGTGGGCCGCGGCGGGGCCGAGGAGGCAGAAGCGGTCGACGATCTCGTCGGGGACGAAGTCGGTGGAGGGGTTCCCGGCGCGGCCGTGGTGGCTGTAGTCGTAGCCCTGCCGGTTCTTGATGTAGGCGGTCAGCTCCTCCGGGACCATGTCCGAGTGCTCGCCGTACTTGGCGACCAGGTCGGCCACGTGGTTGCCGACCATGCCGCCGAACCAGCGGCACTGGTCCCGGGCGTGCGCGAGGTCGTCCCCGACGTAGGCGGGGGCGGCGACGCAGACGGTGATCGAGGCGGGGTCCCGGCCGGCTTCCCGGGCCGCCTCGCGGACCGCCTTGACCATCCATTCGGTGAGGAAGGGGTCGGCGAGCTGGAGGATGAAGCCGTCGGCCTTCCGCCCGGCGAGCGCGAGGGCCCTGGGGCCGTAGGCGGCCATCCAGACGGGCAGCTTGCCGTTCTTCACCCACGGGATGCGGACCGGGTTGCCGTCGACCTCGGCCTCGCGCCCCTCGGCGAGGTCGCGGATGACGTCGATGGCCTCGCCCAGGCGGGCGAGGGTGTTCGGTCTGCGGCCGGCGACGCGCATGGCGGAGTCGCCGCGGCCGATGCCGCAGACGGTCCGGTTGCCGAACATGTCGTTGAGGGTGGCGAAGGTGGAGGCGGTGACCTCCCAGGTGCGGGTGCCGGGGTTCGTCACCATCGGGCCGACGCGGAGCTTGGTGGTGTGTTCGAGGATCTGGCTGTAGATGACGAAGGGTTCCTGCCACAGCACGGCGGAGTCGAAGGTCCAGCCGTAGCGGAAGCCGTTGCGTTCCGCACGGCGCATCAGGCCGACGACCTGCGAGGCGGGCGGGTCGGTCTGCAGGACGAGTCCGAAGTCCACGGGTCGGCCTCCTAGTTCAGGTACTGGCAGGTGGAGCGGGGGATGAAGGCGCCGTGGCCGGCCCGGCCGGTGAACGCGCCGTGGTCGATGACGACGTCGCCGCGCGAGAGGACGGTCTCGACCCGTCCGGTGACCGTCCTGCCCTCGTACGCCGAGTAGTCGACGTGCATGTGGTGGGTGGCGGCGGAGAGGGTCTGGGTGGTGTGCGGGTCGTACAGGACGATGTCGGCGTCCGCGCCCGGCGCGATGGTGCCCTTCTGCGGGTACAGGCCGAACATGCGGGCCGGGGTGGCGCAGGCGATCTCGATCCAGCGGCGGCGGGAGATGTGCCCGTCGACCACGGCCTGGTGGAGGAGGTCCATGCGGTGCTCCACGCCCGGCAGCCCGTTGGGGATCTTGGAGAAGTCGCCGAGGCCCAGGTCCTTCTGGCCCTTGAAGCAGAACGGGCAGTGGTCGGTGGAGACGACCTGGAGGTCGTTGGTGCGCAGACCGCGCCAGAGCGCCGCCTGGTGCTCCTTGGGGCGCAGCGGTGTGGAGCAGACGTACTTGGCACCCTCGAAGCCGGGCTCGGCGAGGTTGTCGGTGGACAGGAAGAGGTACTGGGGGCAGGTTTCGCCGAAGACGGGCAGGCCCTTGTCGCGGGCGGCGGCCAGCTCGGCGACGGCCTCCTGGGCCGAGACGTGGACGACGTAGAGCGGGCTGCCCGCGACCCGGGAGAGCTGGATGGCGCGGTGGGTGGCCTCGGCCTCCAGGAGGGACTTGCGGACCTCTCCGTGGTGGCGGGGGTCGGTCTCACCGCGGGCGAGGGCCTGCTCCACGAGCACGTCGATCGCGATGCCGTTCTCCGCGTGCATCATGATCAGTCCGCCGTTGTCGGCGGAGCGCTGCATGGCGCGCAGGATCCGGCCGTCGTCGCTGTAGAAGACGCCGGGGTAGGCCATGAAGAGCTTGAAGGAGGTGATGCCCTCCTCGACGAGCAGGTCCATCTCCTTGAGCGTGTGCTCGTTCACGTCGGAGAGGATCATGTGGAACGCGTAGTCGATCGCGCAGTTGCCGTCGGCCTTGGCGTACCAGGTGTCGAGGCCTTCCCGCAGCGGACGGCCGGCGGACTGGACGGCGAAGTCCACGATGGTGGTGGTGCCACCCCACGCGGCGGCGCGGGTGCCGGTCGCGAAGGTGTCGGAGGCGAAGGTGCCGCCGAAGGGCAGTTCCATGTGGGTGTGGACGTCGACGCCGCCGGGGAGGACGTAGCGGTCGGTGGCGTCGAGGATCCGGTCGGCGGTCCAGCCGGCGGCGGTGTCGGAGCCGTGGGCGGCGAGGGCGGCGACGCGGCCGTCCTCGATCAGGACGTCGGCGTGCAGTTCGTCGGCGGCGGTGAGGACGAGTCCGCCGCGGATGAGGGTGCGGGTACGGGTGCTCACGGGCTTCTCCTCGGCTGGAGGTCCTGCCGGTCGGGAAGGACCGGGGAGCGGGGGACGCGACACGTGGTGCGCGGGCGGTGCCGTCCGGACCGTGGGGGCGGGCGCGCCGGGATCGGGACGGCTCGCCTACAGGGAGCGCAGGGCCTGTTCCAGGATGCCGGCGCCCTCCTCGGCCTCGGCGACGGTGAGGGAGAGCGGCGGGGCGACGCGCAGCGCGCTGGTGTCGTGGCCGCCGCCCTTGCCGATGAGCAGGCCGTTCTCCCGGGTGGCCTCCAGGACGGCGGCGGCCGCGTCGGGGTCGGCCCGGCCCGTGACGGGGTCGGCGAGCTCGATGCCGATCATGAGGCCGCGGCCGCGCACCTCGCGGACGGCGTCGACGCCCGCCGCGACGGCGCGGAGGCGTTCGAGGAGGAGGCCGCCGACGCGCCGGGCGTTGCCCTGGAGGTCGTGGGCGAGGAGGTGGCCGAGGTTGGCCAGTCCGGCGGCCATGGTGACGGGTGAACCGCCGAAGGTGGAGATGGAGTGGGCGTCGAGGCAGTTCATGATCTCGGCGCGGGCGACCACGCCGCCGATCGACATGCCGTTGCCGATGCCCTTGGCGAAGGTCAGGATGTCGGGTGGTCCGGCCTGGCCGTGGGCCTGCCAGCCCCAGAAGTGGTCGCCGGTGCGGCCCCAGCCGGTCTGCACCTCGTCGGAGATCCAGAGGATGCCGTGCCGGTCGAGGACGCGGCGGAAGGCGGCGTAGAGGCCGTCGGGCGGGGAGGTGAAGCCGCCGACGCCCTGGACGGGTTCGGCGATGAGGGCGGCGACGTCGCGGGTGTGGCCGACGAGGTCCTCGAGATCGGCGACGCAGGCGTCGGTGAACCGCTCGTCGGTGTACTGGGCGTACGGGCCGCGCGTGCGGACGCCGCCGTGCACGTACAGGGTCTGGAGGGGCGACAGGCTCGTGGGGGAC
>NZ_JAPSIW010001037.1 GCF_031178505.1 Streptomyces sp.
CTCACCGACGCCCCGGGCGTGCCCGTCCTGCACTCCGCCGACTACCTGACCCACCGTGAGACGCTGCTGCGCGCCGGGCACGTCACGGTCATCGGCTCCGGCCAGTCCGGCGCCGAGATCTTCCTCGACCTGCTCCGCTCCCGGCCCGCCGGCGCCGAGCGGATCCACTGGCTGGCCCGCACCGAGGCCTTCGCCCCCATGGAGTACTCCAAGCTGGGCCTGGAGCACTTCACCCCCGACTACACCCGCTACTTCCACGCCCTGCCCGAACCGGTACGCGGCGAACTCGTGCCGCGGCAGTGGCAGCTCCACAAGGGCATCGACGCCGAGACCATGGCCGCCATCCACGACGAGCTGTACCGCAGGACCCTCCACGGCGGCTGGCCCGACGCCGTCCTCACCCCCGGCGTCCGGGTCCGCACCGCCGGACGCGTCGCCACCACCCGGGTCGAGCTGCACCTGGAGCACGTCCAGCAGGGCGCCCGCTCCCGCCTCACCACCGACGCCGTCGTGCTCGCCACCGGCTACCGCGAGCGTCCGGTGGACCGGATGCTCGCCGGGCTCGACCCGTACCTGCGGCACGACGCGGCGGGCCGGGCACGGATCGACGCCTCGTACCGGCTGGTGCTCGACCCCTCGGTCACCGGCGCCGTCTTCGTCCAGAACGCGGAGCGGCACACCCACGGTGTCGGCGCCCCCGACCTCGGCCTCGGCGCCTGGCGCAGCGCCGTCATCCTCAACACGCTCACCGGCAAGGAGCCGTACCCGCTGCCCCGCCGTACCGCGTTCACCAGCTTCGGCCTGGAAGCGCGAGAGGCGCCCGGCGTTCCGGCCCAGGACCGGAAGCTGACGCCTCTCGTACAGAACTGACGGGGGAGCGGGGATCAGAAGACGGGCACGCCGTCCCGCGTCAGCCGCCAGTCGGCCGACGCGAACTGCCCCGGGTCGATCGTCCCCTTGGCCCGCACCCACTGGATGAGGGTGTTGCGGATCTCCTCCGAGTTCGCCCACAGCTGCGGCGCCTGCGCGACGTGCGGGAACGCGCCGCCGCCGCTCGCCCGGTAGTTGTTGACGGCGAGGACGAAGCGGGCCTCCGGGTCGAGCGGCCTGCCCTCGAAGGACAGGTTCACGATCCGCTGCCCCACCGGCCTGGCGATGTCGATCTCGTAGGTGAGACCGGAGACGGCGTCGTAGTTGTAGTCCGGCGTCCCGGCCGCGTTGGTCAGCTTCGCGGTGTCCACGGGCGCGCCCGCCGGGGTCTGGACGTAGTACTTCGCCGAGTACTCCAGGTACTCCCTGAGCTGGGCGCCCGTCATCAGACGGGCCTCCAGGGTGTTCTCGAAGGGGTACAGGCCCGCCGCGTCCTTGATGGTGATCCGGCCGGCCGGGATGCGGGCGCTCCGCGAGAAGCAGGAGGCCTGCGACAGCACCGGCAGGTCCGCGTGGGGGCCGCCCGCGAGGGCCGCCTTCACCGTCTCCGCCTGCACCGCGTTGATCAGGTCGATGACCGGCTCGTCCTTCCACGGCGCCTCGGCCGTGGACATGGCGGCGAGTCGTCGTCGTCTGCTCCATCGAGAACTTCGACCCGGTGGGCGTGCACACGGGTGACTCCATCACCGTCGCCCCGGCGATGACGCTGACCGACCGCGAGTACCAGCGGCTGCGCGACATCGCGATC
>NZ_JAPSIW010000356.1 GCF_031178505.1 Streptomyces sp.
TACACCGAGGCCTCCTTCACCCTCGACGTCTCCCACCGGCTGCGGGACCTGCTCACGGCGCGCGGCGCCACCGTCGTCCTCACCCACGACGCCGACCGGCCCTGGGGCCCCTGCATCGACGAGCGCGCCCGGATCGGCAACAAGGCCGGGGCGGACGCCGTCGTCTCCGTCCACGCGGACGGCTCGGGCACCGGCAACCGCGGCTACCACGTGATCCTGCCCGCCCTCGTCAAGGAGGGCTCCGCCGACACCACGGCGATCGTCGGCCCCTCGCGCGAACTGGGGCGGGACATCGTGGCGGAGTTCCGCCGCGCCACCGGCACGGCTCCTTCCAACTACATCGGATCCGGTACGGGGTTGGACGTCCGGTCCGACCTCGGCGGCCTCAATCTGTCGACCGTCCCCAAGGTCTTCGTCGAATGCGGCAATATGCGTGATCCGGAGGACGCCCGGCTGCTCACGTCGGCGGCGTGGCGGCAGAAAGCGGCCCTCGGCCTCGCCGACGGCATCGAGACCTACCTCGAGGGGTAGAACCGGCGGGCGATAGATTCGCTCCGTACGATGGGGCCGCCCCCGTGCCCAAGACTCCGGCGCCAGCCCGACACGACGACGACCCGACGAAGGATTCTTACGTGAATATCCGCTCCCTCACTCGAGGCGATGGCGTGCTGATCGGTGCAGCGCTGGTGCTGTTCATCGCCTCGTTCCTCGACATCAGCGGCTGTGACGCCAGCGCGGCGATCTGCGACCAGGTGCCGTCCACGAACTCCTGGGAGCTGTCCCAGCTCGGCTGGGGCGCCGTCTTCCTCGGCATCGTCGGTGCCGCCCTGGTCGTCCTCTCGCACGGTCTTCCGCAGCCCCGCAAGGTCATCGGCCTGGAGCTCGGCCAGCTCGGCACGGCCTTCACCATCGCCTCGGCGTGGACCATGCTCATGTGGCTGTTCGAGTCGCACAACGCCGGCGCCGGCCTGATCCTCGGCCTGATCGCCGCGCTCGTGATGGCCGGTGCGGCCGTGGCCGCACCGCTGGTCCCCGCCCTGAAGGCCCCGCTCCTCGGCGCGCCGCGCCCGCAGACCCCGCAGCCGTACGGCATGCAGCACGGCCAGCCGGGTCAGCCGGGCGTGCCCGGCGGCTACGGCTATCCGGGCATCCAGCAGCAGCCCTACGGCGGCCCGCAGGACGCCTCGCAGGGCGGCGCCCAGCCGTACGGCGCGCACGCCGCCGCCGCGCAGCCGCAGCACCAGCAGGCCGGCCCGCAGGACCAGTCTCCGTCGCAGCCCGAGCCGCAGGCCGCCCAGCAGGCGCAGGCCGCTCCGGCGCAGACCGCCTCGGACTTCGCGCCGTTCTGGTTCGCCGTGCCGGTCGCCCGCCCGCTGTACGCGGAGGACGGTTCGCCGTCGCAGATCGCCGAGCTGGCGCCCGGCACCTGGTACCTGGCCGTGGACCAGCGCGGCTCCGCGCTCGTGGCGCAGACGCAGGACGGCCGCCGCGGCGTCCTCCAGGACACCACGGGCATCCAGCGCGGCTGACACCTCCACGGCAGCGGCCCCCCGGTCCCGGATCTCCTCCGGGCGGGGGGCCGTCGGCGTACGGGGCGGGGGTCAGCCGCCGCTGAGCTGGGAGGTGCTGGGCACCTTGTCGACGACCTCGGCGCCCGCGCTGCGGCCGGCGTCCTTCACGCTGGTGATGACCTTTTCGAACGCGCCGACGTCACCACCGGTCGCCTCGCCCTTCCGGAGCTTGGTGCCCATGTCCTTGAGCGAGTCGATGCCGGCGGTGAGCGGGGCGACCGCCTTCGACAGGAGCGGGTCGCCCTTGGCGTTGTTCACGGCGGCCTTGAGCCGGTTGTAGGCGAAGGCACCGGCGAGGCCCGCCTTCACCAGGGCCACGGTGCGGCCGTCGGCGCCCTTCTTGAAGGTGCCCGCGCGGTACGGCTTGACGATCCACTGGTACGTGGCGCCCGCCGCGAGGCCCGCGTTGGCGACGAACCGGGTCTTGGCGAGTTTCTGCCGCTCGGCGGTCGCCGAGACCGAGGGGGTGGCCTGGCCGTTCGCCGTCCCGCTCGGCTTGTCGTCACCGCCGCAGGCGGCGGTCGTGGCGAGGAGGGTGCCGGACAGGAGGACGGCGACGACGGCGCGGCGCGCACGGGCGAAACGGGGCACGGTGAGCCCTCCCTGGGGCCTCGGGGACTGTGCCGTCAGCCTCACCCGGCCCCGGTCCCGCCGCACCCCCGGGCACCCCGTCGGGGTGACGCCCGGCGGGGGGGGCGGGTTCCCGCCCCCCCGCCGTCAGGCGCAGCAGTCGGGTTCGAGCCCGAGCGGGAGGCGTTCGCCGCCGAAGACCGCGACGGTCGCCTCGTCGCCGCCGAGCGCCGCCACCGCCAGGAGCAGGGAGCCGGCGGTCCAGGTGGTCCGCTCCTCGGGCCAGAAGGCCCGGTCGCCCTCGAAGACGTAACCGGTCCAGTAGCCGCCGTCGGCGGCCCGCAGGTGCTGGATGTCCTGGAGGACGGCGAGGGCCCGGTCGGACTCCCCCATCGCCCACAGGGCGAGGGCGAGCTCGCAGCTCTCGCCGCCCGTGACCCACGGATTGGGCAGCACGCAGCGCACACCGAGCCCGGGGACGACGAACGCGTCCCACCGCGCGTCGATCCGCTCCTGTGCCTCCGCGCCCGTCACCGCGCCGCCCAGGACCGGGTAGTACCAGTCCATGGAGTAGCGGGACTTGTCGAGGAAGCGCTCGGGGTGGCGCCGTATCGCGTGCCGCAGCGCCCCGGCGGCCAGCTCCCAGTCCGGCTGGGGTTCCTCGCGGACCTCGGCGATGGCCAGGGCGCAGCGCAGCGCCTGGTGGATGGAGGAGCTGCCGGTGAGCAGGGCGTCCTCGACGGGGGTGCCGTCGGCCTCGCGCTTCCAGCCGATCTGGCCGCCGGGCCGCTGGAGGGCGAGGACGAACTCGACGGCGGCGAGGACGACCGGCCACATGCGGTCGAGGAAGGCGTCGTCGCCGGTCGACAGGTAGTGGTGCCAGACGCCGACGGCGATGTACGCGACGAAGTTGGTCTCCCGGCCCCGGTCGGTCACCCGCTCCGGGTCGCCGTCGTGGTAGGCCGCGTACCAGGAGCCGTCGGCGTTCTGGTGCCGGGCCAGCCAGTCGTAGGCGCGGGCGGCGGCCTCGTGCTCGCCCGCCGTGTCCAGGGCCATCGCGGCCTCGGTGTGGTCCCACGGGTCCAGGTGGTGGCCCCGGAACCAGGGGATGGCGCCGTCCTCGCGCTGGGCGGCGAGGATGCCGGCGACGGTCTCGGCGGCCTGGGCGGCGGTGAGGACCCCCGGCAGGACCAGGTGCTCCGCGATCCGTTCGGGCGAGGTCACTGCGCGTCGGCCTTCGGGAGGTGGGGCTTGGTCGCGTACGCCACGAAGCTCTTGCCGACGACCGGGTTGAGCAGCTGCTCGGCGACCCGGGTGAGGGCGGGCTTCTTCATGATGTCCCAGACCAGCAGCTTGTGGTACGCGCGGACGGGCAGCGCCTTGTCGTTGTCGACGCCGAAGGCGCACTTGAGCCACCAGTACGGCGAGTGCAGCGCGTGCGCGTGGTGGGTGCCGTACGGCTTGAGGCCGGCCTCGCGGATCCTGGCGAGCAGTTCGTCCGCCTTGTAGATGCGGATGTGGCCGCCCTCGACCTCGTGGTAGGCGTCGGAGAGGGTCCAGCAGATCTTCTCGGGGCCGTAGCGGGGGACGGTGATCGCGATCCGGCCGCCGGGCTTGAGGACGCGGACCATCTCGGCGAGCACGCCCTTGTCGTCCGGGATGTGCTCCATGACCTCGGAGATGATCACGACGTCGAAGGAGGCGTCGGGGAAGGGCAGGTTGAGGGCGTCGCCCTCCATGGCGGTGGCGGTGGCCCCGGCCGGGGCCTCGCCGGCCTCCTTCATGGCGGCGAACCACTTGGCGACCTCGCGGATCTCCTCGCCGTTCCGGTCGAGGGCCACGACCCGGGCGCCGCGCCGGTAGCACTCGAAGGCGTGCCGGCCCGCGCCGCAGCCCAGGTCGAGCACGCGGTCGCCGGGAGCGAGCGGGAAGCGGGTGAAGTCGACGGTCAGCACGAGGGCCTGCCTTCGCGGTCGGGACGGTGGTGATGCGGCCGGCCGCGCAACGGCACGGACGCCGGGACGGTCGGGACGACGGTCGGGGCGGTCGGGACGACGGGCGGGTGGGCCGGGGGCGCGGGCGTGGGCGTGGGGGCGGGCGGGCGCGGGGGTACCCGGGTGGGGACGGCGGCAGTCACGGACGGGTGCCTCCACGGGGCGCGGCGGCGCCCTGGCGTGCGACGGCCTCGCGGTACAGCTCGGCGGTGCCCTGGGCCGCGCGGGCCCAGGTGAAGCGGTCCAGGACGCGGGCGCGGCCGGCGGCGCCGAGGCGCGCACGGAGCTCCGCGTCGCCGAGGAGCCGGCCGAGGGCGGCGGCCAGCGCGCCCGCGTCGCCGGGCGGCACGGCCAGGCAGGTCTCGCCGTCGGTCCCGGCGACCTCGGGGATCGCGCCCCCGGTGGTGGCGACGAGCGGGGTGCCGGTGGCCATCGCCTCGGCGGCGGGCAGCGAGAACCCCTCGTAGAGGGAGGGGACGCAGGAGATCTGGGCGGAGCGCACCAGGTCCACCAGCTCGGCGTCGCTGATGCCCTTGACGAACTCGACGGCGCCGCCGAGCCCGTACCGCTCGATGGCCTGGGCGACCGGCCCGTCCTCGGCGCGCTTGCCGACGACGACGAGGTGGGCGTCCGGGTGCTCGGTGCGGAGCTTGGCGAGCGCCTCGACCAGGTGCACCAGTCCCTTGAGGGGGACGTCCGCGCTGGAGGTGGTGACGATCCGGCCGGGGACCTCGGCGACGGAGGGGTCGGGGGACCAGAGCGCGGTGTCGGCGCCGATGTGGACGACCTTGACGCGGTCCTCGCGGACGCCGAGGTGCTCGACGATCTCCTGGCGGGAGCTGCCGGAGACGGTCAGGACGGACGGCAGCCGGCGGGCGACCCGCTTCTGCATGCGGGTGAAGGCGTACCAGCGGCGGACCGAGGTGCGCCGCTTCCAGTCGGCGGCGGCGTCGAGTTCGAGCCGCCGGTCGACGGTGATGGGGTGGTGGATCGTGGTGACGAGCGGCGCGCCGATCGCGCGCGGCCCGCCGAGGAGCCCGTACCCGAGGGTCTGGTTGTCGTGCACGACGTCGAAGTCGCCCCGGCGGGCGGCGAGCAGGCGCCGGGCGCGCAGGGAGAAGGTGAGCGGCTCGGGGAAGCCACCGGTCCACATGGTGGCCACTTCGAGCGCGTCGATCCAGTCGCGGAACTCCTCGCGCCGGGGCGTGCGGAAGGGGTCGGGCGAGCGGTAGAGGTCGAGGCTGGCGACCTCGGTGAGGGAGAGCCCCGCGAGGGGCGAGCCGTCGGGGTTCTCGTCCAGGACGGGGTACGGCTGGGAGCCGATGACCTCGACGGTGTGCCCGAGCCGGACGAGTTCGCGCGAGAGGTGCCGGACGTAGACGCCCTGGCCGCCGCAGAAGGGGTTTCCCTTGTACGTCAGGAGAGCGATCCGCAACGGACGGTCACCGGTGGCGGTGTCGCCCTGCCGGGGGCCTGCCTCTATGGCCTCAGCGGTCATGCGCGACCCCCTTCGAGCGTGCGTTTTCGCGCGAGCGTATCCGCTCGCGCTAATCTAGAACAAGTTACAGAGTCGATCGCTCATGCATCTTCTTGATCGTTCAAGGAGCACAGAATCTACCGGCAGGTAGCTCCGCGGTGAGAGCCGGAACGGGTGATTCACGCCACGGCCGGAGGGCCGCCATACTGTCGCTCCCACCGCACGGAACGGGAATCCATGACCGCAGACAGCAGAGCGGACCACAGACCGGCGTCACCGCACCTCACGGAGCGCCAGGAGGCCCGGCGACGGCGCATCCTCGACGCGAGTGCCCAGCTGGCGGCGCGGGGCGGCTTCGAGGCCGTGCAGATGCGGGAGGTCGCCGAGGCGGCCGGAGTGGCCCTCGGGACGCTGTACCGCTACTTCCCTTCCAAGATCCATCTGCTGGTGGCGACGATGCAGGACCAGCTCCAGCACCTGCACACCACGCTGCGCAGGCGTCCCCCGGCGGGCGAGGACCCGGCGGAGCGGGTGGCCGAGACGCTGATGCGCGCCTTCCGGGCGCTCCAGCGGGAACCGCAGCTCGCCGACGCGATGGTGCGGGCGCTGACCTTCGCGGACCGCAGCGTGAGCCCGGAGGTCGACACGGTCTCACGGCTGACGACGGCGATCATCCTGGACGCGATGGGGACGGAGCACCCGACGCCCGAGCAGCTCTCGGTGGTGCGGGTCATCGAGCACACCTGGCACTCGGCGCTGATCACCTGGCTGTCCGGGCGTGCCTCGATCGCACAGGTGAAGGTCGACATAGAGACGGTCTGCCGGCTGATCGCCCTGTCCGGGCGGGCCCCGCGGCACGCGCCGGCCGGGTGAGGGCGGCGCCGAGCCCCCCGCGGCGGGGGCCCGGCCGACCGCCTCCGGTCAGGACTTCTTGTTCTTCGCCAGGTCGGCGGCGAACAGGGCCGCGCACTCCGGACCGGTGTCGGTGCCGACGAAGAGGACGACCTTCAGCGGCCCGCTGAGGTGACCGCTGGCCTTGAGCGTCCAGTTGGACTTGGTCAGGGTCTTCATCTCCGAACCGGCCTGGGAGAAGGACTGACCCTCGGCCCAGCCGCCCTTGGTGAGGCCGGCGACGGTGTCCGCGAAGGACTTCTTCGGGTCGGCGGCCTTCTCGCTGTCGGCCGCCCAGGAGACCATGCACTCCTTGAGCTCGGGGGACACCGGGTCGCCCGTCGGGTCCTCGCTGAAACCGGCCGCCGTCGCCGCCGTCTCGATCTCCTTGCTCACCGCGGCGGCGTCCAGCTTCCCGCCGC
>NZ_JAPSIW010000357.1 GCF_031178505.1 Streptomyces sp.
TGCTTGACCTCGGCAGCGACGGTCCGGACGAGGTCGCCGAACCGGTCCCCCGGGCGTACCGCGAGGCGCAGGGGGACGATGTTCGACATCATGCCGGGGGTGCTGCGGGCGGTGCGGCTGGTGCGGCCGGTCACCGGCAGGGCGATGACGAGCTCCTCACGGGCGGTGACGCGATGGAGGTAGGCCGCGAAGAGGGCGATGAGGAGGACGGACCAGGTGACCCGTTCGGCGCGGGCGGCGGTACGGAGCCGGTCCGCGTCGGTGGGCGGGAGGAGGACGCTGCGCCGGGCGAAGGGCAGGGCGCCGTGGGCGGCCGGTGCCCGGTCGCGGCCCCGGACGAGGTCGGCGGGGGCGTCCGGGGCGCCGGCCAGGTGGACGCGCCAGGCGGCGAGGTCGGCGGCGGCCTCCTCGGAGGCGCGGTAGGCGGCGTCCTCGGCCAGGAGGTCGGCCAGGGAGCCGAAGGGGGACGGGCCCCAGGGTTCACCGGCGACGGCCCGCTCGTACAGCTCGACGAGCCGGGCGAGGGCCAGGGAGGCACCGGCGCCGTCCACGACCAGGTGGTGGAAGCCGTAGAAGTAGAAGAACCGTTCCTCCCCCAGTTTGACGAGGGCGCACCGGACCGGGGGCTCGCCGGTCAGGTCGAAGGGCGTGCCGATGAGCCCGTCGATGAGTTCCCAGGCCGCCGCCTCGGGGTCGGCCGCGCCGCTGACGTCGGTGAACGGCAGGGTGCGGCTGCCCGCGTCGGCGTCGAGGAGCTGCCAGACCCGCTCGCCGTCCTCCTCGAAGCCGCGGACGCGCAGGAAGTCGGCCTCCTCCACCAGGCGGCGCCAGGCGGCCGCCATGAGGTGGGGGTCGACGGGGCCGTCGATCTCCCGGCACTCGCCGACGTTGTACGTGACGCCGGTGGGGTCGAGGAGGTGGGCCGTCCAGATGTCCCGCTGGGCCACGGAGAGCGGCAGCCGCACGGCGGCCGGTGCGGATGCGACGGGCGTGTCGAACGGCATGGGGGCTCCTGTGGGGTCACGTCAGGGTGGTGGCGGCCCCGGATGGCATCCCGGCCGGGGCGGCCCTCGCCATACAACCCGTGCGGGTGGGCCCCGAGCGGCAGTTGATCCGGCGGTACGGCAGCGGATCGGCGGCGCTGCGGCAGTCAGGCGGCAGCGGATGCGGCGACGGCGGAGGCGGTGGAACCGAGGGGTTCCGGGAGTCCTGAGGGGCCGTGGGAGGCGGCGTGTGTCGCAGGGCCGGCCTCCGGGCGGGCGGCGAGGGCCCGGACGACGCGGAGCACGCGGAAGGCGGAGCGGCCGCGGTCGGTACCGGGGCGGATGACACCGCCGATGAGCAGCGCCCTGACCATGCGGCCGCAGTCCGGCAGGGACCGGCCGGTGAGCCGGACGATCTCGTCCAGGTCGAAGTCGTCCCCGTCCGCCGCGCACAGGCGGGCGACGAGTTCGCGGGGGCCGGGCGGGAGATGGGCGAGCGTGCGGAGGACTCCGTCGCGGAGGTGGCAGCCGGAACGGCCGTCGGCGAGGTGGTCGAGGAGCGCGGCCGGGTCGGTCTCCACGATGCCGCGCAGGGTGGGCAGGTCGCAGACGGTGAGCCAGGACGCTGCCGCGGCGAGGGCGAGCGGGTGCCCGTCGAGGCGGTGCGCCACCCAGGCGACGTCGGCGAGGGTCCGCTCGTCGGGGACGATGTCGGGGCGGACCTGGCGGATCCGGCCGAGGAGGAACCGTACGGCGGGGGCGTCGGCGCGGGCCGGGTCGTCGGGCCGCGGGGCGTCGAGGGGCGCGAGGAGGAAGAGGCGTTCGCCGGGGACGTCCCAGGGGGTGTCGGCGGTGAGGAGGACGCGCAGGCCGGGGAGTTCGCGCAGCAGCCGGGTCAGGCGCGGGAAGTCGAGCCGGGCCGGCGCGGCGCCGTCGAGGACCAGAAGGGCGTCGCGGTCCCCGAGCGCGGCGAGGAGGGCGGCGGGCGGCTGCTCGTCGGCGGAGGCGGAGGCCGGGTCGGAGGCGGAGGCCGGGTCGGAGGCGGAGGCCGGGTCGGAGGCGTCGGTGCCGGACGGCGCCCCCGTGCCGGTGCCGCACGCGGCGGCAGCGTCGGGGTGCGTGCGGGGCTCGGGGGCCTGGAGGTGGGCGGCGCAGGCGGTGGTGAGGGCGAGCAGCGGGTCGCCGTCGGGCCGCAGGGAGTCGGTGACGGCCCCGGGGGCGGTGTGCCAGAGGACGGGGAAGCCCGCGTCGTGGAGCCGGGCGGCGGTCTCCAGGGCGAGCCGGGTCTTGCCGACACCGCTCAGTCCGACGACGGTGACGAGGCGTTCGGCGCCGGAGCGCAGCTCCTCGGCGAGGACGGCGGCCTCGGCCCGACGGCCGATCAGCGGGTGGAGGGGGGCGGGCGGCGCGCACCGCTCCAGGAGCGGCTGCCGGGTGCCGCCGCCGTGGTGGCCGCGGCGGACGGCCTCTTCGAGGGCGGTCCTGGCACGGGGGCCGAGACGCAGCCCGTCGGCTATCAGGCGGATCGTTTCGGCACGCGGTCGGAGGGCCTTGCCCTTCTCCAGGTCCCGGATGGCGCGGACGCTGATGGTGGAGAGGTCCGCGAGTTCGCGCTGGGTGAGCCCGATGCGGAGGCGGTGTCCGCGGATGAGGGTGCCGAGGGCGGCGGTGGCCGTCGTCGTGCCCTCGGGGGAGAGACCGGTCGTCATGGAGAGCTCCCGCTGGTCAGGTGGGGGCGGGGCCCGGGCGGCGGCCGGCCTGGTCGGGGCCGGTCGCGGCGGTGACCTCGCCGTCTGCTGGGACCCAGACTCCGAAGGCCGCCTATCGACCGGGCATCGCGTCACTAACCGGGAGAGGCGCCGCCCCGGGGGCCGTACGGGGTCCGCCGGCAGCCACGTGACAGCGGTCCGGGTGGGCGTGATACCGGGGGCGGCGCGGTGATAGCGGGGGGATAGGACAGCGGTCGGTGCGGTGAATCCGCTGCTCCCTACGTTGGTGGTCAGAAGGAAACGCCAGCCCCGACGAGACGGAGAATCCGATGTCGAAGACCACCGCCACCCGCCGCACCGCCCTCCGCGCCGCCGTCACCTCCGCGCTGATCGTCCTGGTGACGGGCGCCGGTCTCCAGACGAGCTGGGCCGACGGGACCGCCCCGGCCACCACCACCCCGAGCACCTCGGCCACCCCCACCCCGGGTGCGACGGGCACCGGCACCACCGACGGCAACAACCCCTGGGACTGAACGCCGCTCCGCGCGCCGGCCACGAGCGCACCGGTCACCCGGCCGAGCGGACTTGCGCATCTCCCGCCCGCGCGGTGAACGCCCTCCGCGCACCGGGCGCCCCTCCCGCAAGATGCTGGACGCGGCAGCCCGGATCGTCGCCGAGAAGAGCCCCGAGGCCGTCATCCCGGCGCCCCGCTCACGCCCGGCGCCCCCTCCCGGCGGGCTCCCCTCTCTCAGCAGGCGCCGAGCAGCCGCTCCGCCTCCGCCAGTTCCCGGGTCATCCGCCGCTCCCGGAACACCGCGACCGCGGGCGTCAGCAGCTCCCGCGAGCGCCCCGGCTCCTCCTTCAGCAGCCGGGCGAGGTCGAGGCGCGCCAGGGCGCCCCCGCTAAAATCCATGATCTGCTCCCGCGCGGCGACCGCCCGGTCGTAGAAGTCGCGGGCCCGGTCCGGCCTCCCCATCATCGCGAAGGCGTGGCCCAAATCGCGCAGCAGGTGCCCTTCCCCGATCACGTCGCCGGAGTCCCGGCAGAGTTCCAGCACCTCCGTGAAGGTGAGGACCGCCAGATCGCTCTGCCCCTGTTCCAGGAGGACCTGTCCGACCCGCCGCAGGGTCCGGGCGCGACCGCCCGTGTATCCGATGCCCTCGTAGATGTCGAGCGCCTCGTCGAGCTGCCGCTGCGCGAGGCCGGTCTCGCCCTGCCGCATGCGGATGTGGGCGCTCTGGGTGAGGACGATGGCGCGGCCGACGATGTCGCCGGCCCGGTCGAAGTCGGCGAGGGAGCGCCGGTAGAGCTCCAGGGCCGTGACGTCGTCGCCGCCGGTCCGGGCGATGAGGGCCATGTCGCGGCGGCAGAGTGCCTCGCCCATGGGTTCGTCGAGGGCCTGGAAGACGTCCAGGGCCGAGGTGAGGGCCTGCCGGGCGGTGTCGTACTGGCTGCGGCTCATGTAGAGCGAGCCGAGGGAGGCGCGGACGGCGGCGGTGCCGCGCAGGTTGCCCGCCTTGCGGACGGCGGCGAGGGCGGTGAGGTGGGTCCGTTCCCAGAGGTCGTAGTGGCCGCGCACCTCGAAGAGGGTGACGAGGGAGGTGGCGAGGTCCCAGCAGAGGTCGTGCAGTCCCTCCTCGGCGGCGTGCCCGACCATGCCGCACAGGGCGGTCTGTTCGGCGTCGAGCCAGGCCAGCGGGTCGGCGAGGGTTTCGTCGGTGTACGTGGCGGGCGGCGCCCAGCGGGGGGCGTCGCCGTGCAGGACGGTGAAGTCGCCGCCGTAGACCTTGCGGTGGGCCTCCTGGGCCAGGTGCATCCAGCCGCCGGCCATGCGGGCGAAGGCGGCCCGCCGGGCCTCGGGCGGGTGCTGGGCGGCGAGCTGTTCGCGGGCGTAGACGCGGATGATCTCGTGGAAGCGGTAGCGGAAGCCGCCGGTCGGCTCGACCCCGGCGACGTCGAGCATCTGTACGTCGACGAGGGGTTCCATGAGGTCGGAGGGGAAGGGGCGGCGGTCGTCGAGGAGGGCGCCGGCGAGCCAGCTCGGCAGGGTGGGGGCCTGCGCCATGCTGAGCAGGCGCAGCAGCCCGCGATCCTCGGGGGCCAGTCCCTCGTAGGTGAGGGAGAGGCTGGCCCGCATCGTCATCTCGCCGTGGGTGAGTTCGTCCAGCCGGTTCCGTTCGTCGGCGAGCCGCTGCACCATCGAGGCCAGGGTCCAGTGCGGGCGGGCGGCGAGGCGGGCGGCGACGATCCGGAGGGCGAGCGGGAGCCGGCCGACGGTGCGCACGAGGGCCTCGGCGGCCACGGCCTCGCCTGCGACCCGGTCCGCGCCGATGATGCGCGCGAGGAGTTCCAGGGCACGGTCCTCGTCCAGGACGTCGAGTTCGACGCGGTGGGCGCCGGGCAGGGCGGTGAGGCGGGCGCGGCTGGTGACGAGGACGGCACAGCCCCGGCTGCCGGGGAGCAGCGGCAGCACCTGGCCCTCGCCGGCGGCGTCGTCCAGGACCACGAGGAGGCGGCGGGCGGCGAGACGGGTGCGGTACATCTCGGCGCGTTCGTCGAGGGATTCGGGGATGAGCTGGCCCGGGATGCCGAGGGCGCGCAGGAACCGCCCGAGGACTTCGACGGGGGTGGCGGGGGCGCCGGTGGTGCCGCGCAGGTCGCAGTAGAGCTGTCCGTCGGGGAAGCCGGTCTCGGCCAGGGCGTGGGCGACGTGGACGGCGAGGGTGGACTTTCCGGTGCCGGGTTTGCCGGTGATGGCGGCGAGTCCGACGGTGGCCCGTCCGTCGCCGCCGGTGAGCGCCTTCTCCAGGGCGGCGAGCCGCTGCGCGTCCGCGACGAAGTCGGCAGTGTCGGCGGGGAGTTGATGCGGCACGGTGTCGTGGCGTACGGATGCGGCGGCGGGCGCCGGTGCCCTGTCGGCGGCGGATGCCTCCGCCGCCTTCTCCGGTTCCTCGCCCGGGCGGGCGGCGGGCGGGGCGGCGCCGGTGGACGGGGCGGCGGGGCGCGGGAGTTCCCCGGCGAGGATGGCGGCCTCGAGGTCGCGCAGTTCGCGGCTGGGTTCGAGGCCGAGTTCCTCGGCGAGGTAGCGGCGGGCGGCGCGGAAGGCCGCCAGGGCCTCGGCCTGGCGGCCCGACCAGTACAGGGCCTGGATGAGCTGCCCGTGGAGCTTCTCGCGCAGGGGGTGTTCATGGGTGAGCATCTGGAGTTCGCTCACGAGCCGGTCGTGATGGCCGAGTTCGAGTTCGAGCCGGATGCGGAGTTCGACGGCGGCGAGCCGTTCCTCGTTGAGCCGGCGTGCCTTGTTGGCGAGCGGGCCGGAGTCGAGACCGGTGAGGCAGTCCCCCTGCCACAGGGTGACGGCCGATCTCAGGATCCCCACCGCTTCCTCGGGGCGCCCGGTCTCGCCGAGCGTGCGGGCACGCTGGACGAGGGCCGTGAAGAGGGCGGCGTCGACGTTGTCGGCGCCGGTGTGGAGGACGTAGCCGGGCGGCCGGGTGACGAGGGAGACCTCGCCGTCGGCGCCGGCGAGCATCTTCCGCAGCCGGGAGACGCAGATCTGGACCTGGGTACGGGCCGTCTCCGGCGGGTTGTCCTCCCAGATGAGGTCGACGAGCTGACTGGTGCTGACGACCCTGTTGCTCTCCAGGAGCAGTGCGGCGAGGATCACCTCCTGCCGGCCCGGAGGCACGCGCAGCGGCCCGGCGGCCCCCTGGACCTGCAGCGGTCCCAGGACCCGGAAGGTGAGCCGGGGCCCGTCCGGGCCGCCCTGATCCGTTAACCCGCCGTCGGCAGCAGCCACTGATTCCCCCACGCAACAGATGAGTCGACACGCCGGACAGCACCGGACAGGACCGGACCGCGCAGGTACACGCCGGGACGCCAGGATCGAGTGAAGACAGTCTCCACATCCCTCCCTGTCCTGTCCATGCCGTGAAGATCCCTGTCGCGATAAGCGGGCGATAACAGGGAGTTGGGCGGGCGCCGCATCGTGGACGGGAAGGGGAAAGGGGTGGGCGCCGTTGAACAGCCATGACGACACGAGGACGCTACCGAGGGGAGGGGCGGAGCCGGTGGATCTGCTGACCGCCGCGGGCGCCGATCACGTCCGGCTGCTCTACGACTACCTCGACGCGGGCGACCCGGACGGATGCGGCTCACTGCTGCACGAGGCGGTGGTGGTGCAGCTCCCGGGGCGCCCGCCCGCCCGGGGCCGTGCGGAGGCACTGCGCGCC
>NZ_JAPSIW010001038.1 GCF_031178505.1 Streptomyces sp.
TCCCTCCGCTCCCCCGCGCGGTCGCTGCCCGCACCGCCCGCCGCCGACCCGGCCGGGATGCCGCGCGCCGAACCTGCCACGATGCGTTCATGACCTTCCTCGACCGGCCGTCGGTGCCGTTCTCGGTGCGGCCGTCGGCGACGCTCTGGGCGCCCCCTTCGAGTTCGGGCCCCCCGGGGCCTACCGCGCCCGCTTCCCCGACGGCATCGGGGAGCTGTGCGGTGGTGGCGGCTGGGAGCCGGGCGAGGCGACGGACGACACGCAGATGGCCGTTCTGGTCGGCGAGTCCCTTCTCGAGCGCGGCGGACTGGATCCGCAGGACCTGTTCGGCCGGTTCCGGCGGTGGGCGGCGGCCGACCCCAAGGACATCGGTCTGCAGACCGAGCGGGTCCTCCTCGGCCCGGAGCCGTGGGACCGGGCGGCGGCGCGGGACTTCCGGAGGGAGGGCCGGGCGGCCGGCAACGGCTCGTTGATGCGGGCCTCGACCTCCGCCGTCCACTTCGCGCCCGCCGGCCGGGCGGCGACCATGGACGCGGCCCGGCGGATCGCCGCCCTCACCCACGGCGACCCCGCGGCATGGGAGGGCACCGCGCTCCTGCACGAACTGGTGCGCGTGGCGCTCCTCGGCGGTGACCCCCTCGCGGCCCTGCCCGAGGCGCTCGCCGAGGTCGCCCCCGCCCAGCGCGAACGCTGGGCGGCCGTCCTCGCGCCCGACTGGTCCCCGGTGGACGCCACCGAGTTCAACGGGGCCGTCCGGCCCTGCCTCGCCTCGGCCGTCTGGGCGCTGCGCACCACCCGCGGCTTCGTGGACGCTCTGACGGCCGCCGTCGACCTGGGCGGGGACACCGACACCGTGGCCGCCGTCACGGGGACCCTGGCGGGCGCGGTGCACGGGGCCGGGGAGATCCCGTCCTCCTGGACCGACTCCCTCCACGTCCCGCTGCCCGGCTTCGGGGGACGCGTGCTCCGCGCGGACGAGCTGCGGTCCCTCGCCACGGCGCTCGCCTCCAGGTCCCCGGCGCTCCCCGCGCCCTGAGGTCCGGTCAGGTTCTCGTCCGCACCGTGGCGATCACCTCGCGGTCCGGCTGGAGGGTCAGGCTCGGGACGGGGCGTATCTCGCCCGCGGCCACGTCCAAGTGATGGCGGCGGGCCAGGACCGCCAGGACGAGGACCGCCTCGACCAGGGCGAAGCGCGTGCCGAGGCAGACCCTCGGGCCGCCGCCGAACGGGAACCAGGCGTACTCGGGGATCCGTTCGGCGGGCTCGCCGTCCTCGTCGGTGAGCCAGCGCTCGGGACGGAACGCCTCCGCGTCGCGGTACCAGCGGGGGTCGCGGTGGGTGGCCCACTGGCTCGACCAGACGCGGGTACCGGCCGGGACGGGGACGCCGCCGAGCGTGGCGCCCTTTCTGGCGATGCCGGTGATCAGCCAGACCGTCGGATAGAGCCGGAGCGTCTCCTTCACCACCGCCTGCGTGTACGGCAGGGAGGCGTAGTCGTCGTGTCCCGGCTCGTGGTCCGCGAGGACCCGGTCCAGCTCCTCGGTGAGTGCGGCGCGGACCCGGGGGTTGCGGGAGAGGAGGTACCAGGCCCAGACGAGGGTGGAGCTGGTGGTCTCGTGACCGCCGATGTACAGGGTGACGGTCTCGTCGCGGATCTCCCGGTCGGAGAGGGGGG